>WTAY01000027.1 GCA_013139345.1 Methylophaga sp.
GCCGACGCAACAAGAGATTCAACCAGTAATACAAGCACTTAATAGTGGTCAGCTTGCACAGGCTGAAGCCTTAGCTAAGAAGTTATTAAAACAATTTCCGAATGCCTTTGTGTTACATAACCTCTATGGCAACGCATTAGCGGGACAAAATAAACATAAAGATGCGGTGGCTAGTTTCCGAAAAGCATTAGAAATAGATCCGAGTGTTGCAGGGCTTCACTTTAATGTCGGTATTTTGTTAACCAATATGAATCGTTTAGAAGAGGCGATTAGCAGTTACAAAAAAACAGTCAAACTGGAACCGTCATTTACCGACGCACATTATAATTTAGGTGCAGCCTTACAAGGCCAAGGTCACTTTGAGCAAGCAGCAGAAAGTTATAAAAAAGCAGTGGCGCTTGAACCCGCTTTTTTTGAAGCAATGGTAAATATGGGTGTATGTTTGCAAGAACAAAGTCAATTACAGCCTGCGATAGAAATATATCAGCGTGCACTGACAATTCAACAAGATGCCAAAGTTTATTTCAATATGGGCACCGCTTTAAAGAATGAAGGCAAACTAGAAGATGCGATTGATAGTTACAATAAAGCATTAGAACTCGACCCGAATTATGCTGAAGTGCACAGTAATCTTGGTGAAGTATTACGTGATCAAGGGCGTTATGATGACTCGGTCATGTTTTATAAACAAGCATTAGCGATTGACCCCAGTCTTCCCGTGGCGAATTACAGTTTAGCGGTCTACTTATATGATAGTGGTGACTTGAAAGGTGCATTAGATCATTTTAAAGCGTCACAGTTTGCTGATTGGGAAGAACGCATGCTGTATTGCTTGTATAAAACAGAGCGATATGATGAATTTAAGAAAAACTTAGATGAATTAAAAGCGGTTAAACATGATTCACCCTTCTTATCGACCTTAGCACAACATTATGCCGAGAACTTTGGTGGTGAAAGTGATTACAACTTCTGCCCTGATCCGATGAGTTTTGTATTCCATACCAATATCCCAGAACTTCAAGGTGAACATAGTGAATTACGCGAAGCCTTATTAAAAGAAATTCGTAGTGCCGATGTATCAGAAAAAATGCAAGGTCGATTGGTTAACGGTGTGCAATCAGCAGGTAATTTATTAAAACGTCCTGAACCCGTGTTTCAACAATTAGCAAAATGTGTGGTGGAAGCCGTAGAGCGCTATCGTAAAAACTTTGAAGGTGCTGATTGTGTGTTAATTAAATCATTCCCGAAAAAGACCGAGTTTGCTAGCTCGTGGTATGTGCGAATGAAACAAGGTGGTCATCTAAACTCACATATTCATGAAGAAGGCTGGATCAGTGGTGCAATGTACTTGTCATTACCGACCAAGAAAGAACATGAACATGAAGGCAGTATTGAAGTCAGTACACATGGTGATGAATACCCGAAAAAGCATGATAACTTCCAAGCTCAAGCCTTAGCACCTGAAGTAGGGGACTTCATCATGTTCCCATCATCACTATTTCACAGAACCATTCCGTTTAGTTCAGATGAAGACCGGATTTGTATTGCGTTTGATCTAAAACCAATGCATTAGGGTCTGCCCTGACTCATTGTAGGTCGGGTTTCAACCCGACAATAACCGTGCCATTCCAACTCGTCATCCCAGCATGCTTCTAGCTGGGTTCTTCTTAAGACAGTAGAAGTAGAGCCTCGATAAAAACATTCGAGGATGACGGGCTTGTAAGAGTTACATCTTGATACTATTTAGAATTCACCTTTAAGAGTGGTGAATATAGAAGTAATAATCACACCTTAAATAAAATCAACTAAAAGTTTTTTTTGTGTCCGTGGTGACAGCGATTGTGACCATTAACGTCACATAGTGACAGTCAGAAGCTATCAGTAGGGTTTTACAGAGATTAACAATCAAATAACTACTAATAAACAATGACTTATAAGTGGCATGCTAACTGCATTTTCTAAAGCAAGCAAAAAGCTTAACTAAAATTTTTTAAACTTCCAAAAGGAAATAACAATGAAAAAAGTCCAACAAGGTTTTACATTAATCGAGCTAATGATCGTAATCGCGATTATCGGTATTTTGGCTGCAATTGCATTGCCTGCTTATCAACAATATATTGGTAAAGCTAAATTTACTGAAGTTGTTTTAGCAACCTCAACAATTAAGACTGCCTTTGAAGTGTGTATTCAAAATGGTGATACTAGAGCAGTCTGTACAGACTCGAGCAAACCTGAAGGTATTAGAGTCCTAGCATCTGTAACAGGTAGTGATAATGGTGACTTCGTTGATACAGTATCGGTTGGAACTGGCTCTACTGATGGTGGTAAGATTACTGCTGAAGCTGTAGGTTCTAGTGGCACGCCTGTTGATGGTTTAAAAGGAGAAACGTTTATTCTTACACCAAGTGTTAGCAGTGATAATGCTGTGACATGGGATCTTGATACTGCAAGCACATGTTTAGCTGCAAATTACTGCTAAAAAATTAGCTTTAGTTTAATTAAAGCCTCGGTGTACCCTACCGAGGCTTTTTTTTGTTTAATTGTTAAGGAATTGAATATGAAAAATACTGCAGTAGAAAGACTGATTAGTATTTTCTTCCTTTATATATTATTTGTTATTGCTCCATTTTATCTTCAGCCAAATGTTGGAGGTTTAGGTTTAACGCTTCCATTTAACATCGCTTCTTGGTCTGTCGCGATATTCTTTATTGCCTCTGTCACCATAACAATGGTTCGACATCACTCTATTTCCTACACACACCTTTTTAGTTTATGCCTACTTTTCCCAATCATTATTATTATGGTGGGTCTTTTTGCTAATACTCACCCTCAGCCAGTCATTTGGTTGTTTCGCCAGCTTTATATTATCGGTGGGTTACTTTTTTTATTTTCCCTATTTCAAATTAATTTTAAAACAGTACAGATAGAGAAAATCTTATACTCTTTAGTCTTTGCCTCATTGCTACATAGTTTAGTCGGTGTTGCTGAAATTATTGAATTTAAAGCTGCCGCAGAGTGGCTTCCCCTAAGTAAACAAAAACTTCCTATTGGAATGTTTCAACAGGTCAATTTACAAGCAATCTATTTGGTAACTGGGTTATTAAGTATCCTTTATTTAATTAGCCGACCTTCATTTTCGGCGCGACATGTATTTCTAAAAGGCATGTTAGTTATCACTTTTGGCCTTGCTGTTTATATCGTACTATCTACGGGGTCACGAGCGGGATTATTGTCCTTAGTCTCGGGGTGCACGTTGATGATAATTAGCCGGTATAGGCAATTACTTAGGCATAGAAAAGTAGTAAGTTTAATTATTATTGTTAGTTGCGTAGCTGTATTGGGGGGGCAAGGAGGCTTTGAAAGAGCCTCCAATAAATTACAGAAAGTGACTGAGGGTGAGTACAAATCAATTCGTTCAACAATGTATGCAACAACCATTGATTTAATTACTAAAAAACCAATATTGGGTTATGGGATTGGTAGCTTTCCTCGCGTTTGGGCAGATCAATCAATTATATTTGCAAAGAATAACCCTGATACGAATATATCTCAGGCCACAACTAATCATCCACATAATGAAATATTACTCTGGATGGTAGAAGGAGGATTATTATCTGTTGTAGGGATATTAATCATATTTATGACAGTTGCTTATGCTCTTTATTTATGTGGTCGTTCACGTGGAGGGGCTTATGCTGCACTTCTGTTACCTATTAGTTTTCACACACAGGTTGAGCTTCCATTTTACGGTTCCTCGGTACATTGGTTTTTATGGCTATTTCTCATTTTCATTGTTTTTAGACATCAGATAAAAGAAGTGCGATTAAACATCACTAAAGCAACAAGGTATTCCATACAGATAGCTGTCGTTCTTGTAGCATTTATAGGGCTATCATTTTTGCTACATGCAGGAAAGGCTCAGAAGGAAATTTATGATTATAAGTTTAATGGGGGAGGGGATTTACGTGTCCCTCTAAATAATCTGTACTTTAATAGCGTTGCACAACGAATGATAATGGAGAATATGCTTTATTCAAGTATCGAGAATAAGGATTGGGAACAGATCCCAATCTTCATTAAATGGGCGGAGGATTATATTGAATTTTACCCTGCTCAAGGAATGTATCCGATGTTAGCTGATGCATACAAAAGTATTGGCGACGATAAAAACCAGTGCCGTATTGCAAAAAAAGGTGTTGAGATCTACACTCAGAAGGCATACTTACTAAATATTTTAGATGAATGTGGGAATAGAAAAGATGACAAGAATTAAGACTGTATGCAACACGTCACCTTCTCTTGGGCCGTGTTTTTAGCATTGCTATTTCTGTACTAAATATTTATGTGGCCCAGCACTCTACTACATTGGGCGGGGGGAGGGTGTAGTGGTACAGTAAATTTGGCCATCTGATAAGAGGTGATATTATCACTTCATAGAACTAACAGGTGGCATGATGACACAACAAAAACGCCCTAAATTTTCACCCGAATTTAGATTAGAGTCGACTCAATTAGTGGTTGATCAAGGTTATTCAGTTCGAGAAGCAGCCCAAGCTATGGATGTGGGAAAATCAACCATGGATAAATGGGTTCGTCAGCTTCGTAATGAACGTAATGGCATTGTTGGCAAAGCGACCCCCTTAACGCCTGATCAGCTAAAAATACGAGAACTCGAAAAAAAGATAAAACGTATTGAGATGGAGAAAGAGATTTTAAAAAAGGCTTCTGTAGATTCAAGCAATCATTGCAACACTCTTTTCAATCATGTGTGATGGAGTCTTAAATTTCAATGTTTTTCTCGGACGTTCATTTAATTGAGTAGCTACTTCGTTTAACTTCTCCTGTGAATGTAGTGACAAGCTTGTCTTTTTAGGGAAGTACTGTCTGATAAGACTATTGGTGTTTTCATTTGTGCCTCGTTGCCATGGGAATTGTGGATCACAAAAATAAACGGGCAAGCCGATTTCCTTTGTTAAATCAGCATGTTTTGCCAATTCCATTCCTCGACCCCACGTTAACGATTTCCTATAGTGTGGTGGCATTTCCCTGAATGTAGCCAATAATGCTTCATGAACTGATTCAGCATCTTTACCCGCCAACTTTAAGATAATCGTAAATCGAGATTTTCTATCAACCAATGTGGCAATGTGAGTATTTCCAGAGCCTGACACTAAATCTCCCTCCCAATGACCAAGCGACTTGCGATTGTCGATATTTTTTGAACGTTCGTGGATAGAAACACCATTAATAATATTGATAAAGCTTCTATCACCACTTCTACTATGAAAGCGGCTATGACGCATAGGGTGCTTTCTTCTAAGATATTGCGTGAAAGAATGATGAATGATATTTTTGGATCTAACGTACAGTGATTTATAAATGGTCTCATGGGAAACGTGCAACCGTTTTTGTCTAGAATATTCAACCTTAAGCCAACCTGATATTTGTTCTGGCGACCATTTTAATTCCAGCTTTTCCATAACAAGTTTCCTTAACTCTAAGTTAATCTCCAGAGCTCCAAGTTTGGGACGTTTGGCCATTCGTCTTGCTCGTCTGTCAGCATCAAGTGCTTTGTAATAGCGCCTACCTCGATTTCTAGCAATCTCTCTAGAAATTGTTGAAGGTGAACGGTTTAATAACCTAGCTATCGCTCTAATACTCATTTTCGCTGACAATTCAGCACGGATTTCTTCACGTTCTTCACTAGTGAGATGAGTAATATTTCTGGTTCTCTGTCGAGGCTTGATGCCCCCAGTTTCTCGGAGAATGGTAAACACTGAGCCAGGTTGGGCTTCAATTACTCGCCCTATATCGCTAAAGCCAGCTCCTTGCTTCCATAAATCATAAACTAGCTCTTTCTCTCCTTGGGTAAATGTACGCTTTATTCGTTTCATCAAATGCTCTCCTGCAAATCAGTATTTTAGTATAACTGTTGCGTTGTTCACTTGAATCTACATCCGCTCTCTTGATGTCCGACTCGTGGAACAATTTACGATGATTAAACGATTGAAAGAGAGCTACAGTGTTGTTGCTATGTGTCAGACGTTCAATGTTCACCGCAGTAGCTACCGTGCTTGGATTAACCGACCATTGATTCCTTCAAGTGATAAAGCTAGAGCCTTAACAATGGTTAAATTAATTCATCGTGAAAGTAATGGTTCTGCTGGCGCTAGAACTATTGCTGCAATTTCAACACAGCGTGGACTACCACTTAGCCGTTATCGTTCTGGTCGTTTGATGAAGCAGTTAGAAATAGTCAGCTGTCAGTTACCTGGTCACAGATATATACCCATTATCATTGAAGATGCAGTTAATTTAATAAAGCTCGTCATCCCCGTGAAAACGGGGATCCAACGATAGTGGTTATTTTCACTGCCCATGGACTCCCATTTTCATGGGAATGACGAAGTGAGAAACAGGCAGCTTCATTGATTACGGGTATAAAAAAGCAACACAGGAACATATCGCCATTCCCAATCATTTGGCACGCGAGTTTAATGTTGATAAACCAAACAAAGTTTGGTGTGGTGATGTTACTTACATCTGGTCAGGAAAACGATGGTCTTATTTAGCGATAGTGATGGACTTGTTTTCACGTAAACCTATTGGATGGGCGATGTCATTATCACCTGATAGTGAGTTAACTGGTAAGGCACTGTCTATGGCCTTTGAAACCAGAGGGAATCCTGACAATGTCATGTTTCATTCAGATCAAGGAAGCCATTACACCAGTAGAAAATACCGTCAATTACTATGGCGTCATCAAATAAAGCAAAGCATGAGTCGTCGTGGAAACTGTTGGGGTAATAGTCCTATGGAGCGATTTTTTAGAAGTTTAAAGACGGAATGGGTACCTGAAACAGGTTACCGTTCTTTTGTTGAGGCCAAAAATTCTGTTATTAACTATATCATCGGATATTACAGTCAAGTAAGGCCTCATCAACATAATGGCGGTTTATCGCCAAACGCGGCAGAGCAGAAGTTCTGGTTTGCCTACTAAGCTGTGGCCAGTTTTACTTGACCACTACAACAAGTAGGGGAAAGGTTTTGTAGGAGATAGTTTCGAGGTAGAGCGTTTAAATATGCTTTGAGCATTGACCCAGACTAGCAGGCAATAAAAAAGCCCTAGCTGTTTTATCAGCTAAGGTTGAAGAAATTAGTGTCGTGAAATTTCTTCTAGATTAGTGCGGTATAAAAAGTGGTATAAAATCTAGGATTTATTAGCTTTAGGCACAAAAAAACCCCTGTAAACAGAGGTTTAAGTGTTTTTAATGGCGGAGAGTCAGGGATTCGAACCCTGGGTAGGGATAAACCTACGCTGGTTTTCAAGACCAGTACATTCGGCCGCTCTGTCAACTCTCCAAGACGCAGAATAATACTAGGGTTGGACCCACAACACAACTAGAAATTTAAATTTAATTTCTCTGAGCCGTATTTTACTTTTATAAGGACTGTGTCTAGATAATAATTACATCAACACTTGCACTTCTGAACTTATTAGGTACGATCATAGTCTTAACAAATACATCATTTCATAACTGGAGATAAATTGATGAATTATGATGCTCAACCATCGGTTGTTCGTGCACAACAATCTGTATTAGTCACAAATAAGTTATTGCGTAATACCTATAGTTTACTGGCAATGACATTAGTATTCAGTGCGTTAACTGCGGGCTTGTCAATGGCATATAATCTGCCACATCCAGGTATGATTATCACGCTTATTGGTTATTTCGGTTTACTGTTCTTAACAACAAAATTACGTAATAGTGTTTGGGGTATCGCATCTGTCTTTGCGCTAACAGGTTTTATGGGGCTTACATTAGGTCCGATCGTTAATTATTACTTAAGCATGTCCAATGGTAGTGAAATTGTGATGCAGGCATTAGGTGGCACAGGAATTATCTTCTTTGCGCTGTCTGCTTATGCAATTAAGAGTGAAAAAGACTTCAGCTTTATGGGTGGCTTTTTAATGGTAGGTATTTTAGTTGCCTTCATTGCTGGTCTTGGTGCTATCTTCTTTGATATGGCTGGTTTGTCACTCGCTGTATCAGCAATGTTTGTTTTATTAATGTCGGGTTTGATCCTTTATCAAACAAGTCAGATCATTCACGGTGGTGAAACGAACTACATCATGGCAACAGTAACGCTATATGTCACTATCTATAACTTATTCACTAGTTTATTGCATTTATTAGGTGCAATGTCTGGTGATGATTAAGTAAAACTGATTAAGACTGAGTTAACAAGCAAGCCTCGTAAATAGCGAGGCTTGCTTGTTTGTGGATTGCGAAAAGGAGTTAGGTAATGAAATGTAATGTAGGTGGATTAGATCGTAGATTACGTATTATTGCGGGTTTAGCTATTATTGCCGCAGGTGTTTATTATCAAAGCTGGTTTGGCGCTATTGGCCTAGTTCCTTTACTAACAGGAGTTATTGGTTGGTGTCCGGCCTATTTACCTTTTGGCTTAAGTTCTGCAAAAACATGTAACTGTGGTCATAAGAATGAAGAGACGGATAAATAGAGCCCGTTGAAAGTAATGTCAGATAATCAAACTCAACCACAATTAATTGATCGCTTTGGACGTAAAGTGACCTATGTCCGTATGTCGATTACCGACCGTTGCGACTTTCGTTGTGTTTATTGCATGGACGAAGAAATGACCTTCATGCCTCGTGAAAAACTATTAACGTTGGAAGAAATTGTATTTTTACTTCGTGCTTTTTGTGAGTTGGGTGTTGAGAAAGTGCGTATAACTGGCGGAGAGCCTTTGGTGCGTCGTAATGTAGATTGGTTATTCAATGAATTAGGGCAACTTAAATCGACTACATCGCTAAAAGAATTAACGCTGACAACAAATGGTTCACAATTACCTAAGTATGCAGAATCTATGGTGGCGGCAGGGGTTGATAGAATCAACATTAGCCTAGATTCACTTAACCCAAAACGGTTTAAAGAGTTAACGCGTACAGGCGAATTGAGCACTGTACTGGCAGGAATCGATGCCGCTAAAAAAGCAGGCTTCAAACGAATCAAACTCAATGCAGTCATTATGAAAGGGCGTAATGATGATGAGATCATTGATTTAGCCCGATTTGCTATCGAAC
Organism: Methylophaga sp.; assembly: GCA_013139345.1. Taxonomy (GTDB): domain Bacteria; phylum Pseudomonadota; class Gammaproteobacteria; order Nitrosococcales; family Methylophagaceae. Next base: position 9,113 of record WTAY01000027.1, read on the forward strand.
AGGGTTTGGATATTTCATATATTGAAGAAATGCCATTAGGTCAGGTAAGCCATGATCGTAATGAAAGCTTTTGTTCTAGTGATGAGGTATTGGCTAAATTACAGACAGAATTTGAACTTCACGCAAGTACATCAAGTACTGGTGGACCATCTCGCTATTATCAAATTGCAGGAACAAACAGTAAGGTTGGCTTTATTTCCCCTCATAGCCATAACTTCTGCGAAAGTTGTAACCGTGTTCGAATGACAACAGAAGGGCGCTTATTACTATGCTTAGGTCAGGAACATTCAGTTGATTTACGTGATGTCATTCGTCGTTATCCAGGTGATAGCGAGCGACTAAAGCAGGCAATTATTGAATCAATGGATATTAAACCCGAAGGTCATGATTTTAATATTAAAGAGCAGCCTGTTATTTTCAGACATATGAGTGTGACAGGTGGCTAGTTACCGTCCAGAGATGACGGATGAGGGCATTCATAGTCTTCATTCAACAACGGTATTGGATGAGCTTGGAAAGGCTCGTGAATTGTCATTGACGGGTGAAAAACCGTTAACCATTTATCTTGATAAGCGTGAAATTGTGACATTAATGACAATGGGTGCACAACCTGAGTTACTGACATTAGGGTATTTACGTAATCAAGGTTTAGTAGCAAAGCTAGAAGATATTGTTGCTATTCAGGTTGATTGGGATGTTGATGCGGTTGCCGTTACAACACGCAAGGCTCGAACAGATCTCGATCAAATATTATCTAAACGGACTGTCACTAGTGGCTGTGGGCAGGGCACAATGTTTGGCAATGTGATGGATTCATTAAAGGAATTATCACTTCATTGCCCACCCTTTAGTGCTGAAAAAGTGTACCAAGTGCTAGAAGGCGTAAATGAATACAATAAAATGTATAAGCAGGCTGGCGCAGTGCATGGTTGTGCACTTTGTGTTGATGAGCAAGTCGCTATATTTGTGGAAGATGTCGGTCGTCACAATGCGGTTGATGCTATCTCGGGCTGGATGTGGTTAAATGCGGTATCAGGTGCTGATAAGGTCTTTTATACGACTGGGCGACTAACATCAGAGATGGTTATCAAAGTGGCTCAGATGCAAGTACCGTTATTATTATCACGCTCTGGTGTGACAGAAATGGGATTGCGGTTAGCTAAACAGATTGGCATCGGCATGGTGGCGCGAGCCAAGGGTAAACATTTTTTAGTTTATAGTGGTCAAGAACAGTTTGAGTCGCCTGTACAAACAAACTAACTTTTAGCCAGTAGAAAGAACTTATTGACGCAGTTTATCGCGGTTAATGAATAACCATTGTATTGCGATAATTGGGATTGCAGATAAGATCTTACCATCGAGTAATAATTGATAAACCTCATCAAATTTCATTGTCGTTACTGAGATGTCTTCATCTTCATCATCTAATCCGTGAAACCCACCGACATTACGTGTATCAACTTTGCCATAAAACAAACTGAGTAATTCAGATGTGCCACCCGGTGAGGTGAAAAAGTCATTAATTTTGATTAACTCTTGAATTTCACAGCCTGCTTCTTCAACAGATTCTCTATAAGCCACTTCTTCAGCTGTTTCACCCGCTTCAATAGCACCTGCCACTATTTCTAGTAACCAAGCCTGTTCAGTTGGGAGTTGTAGTGCGCCAACACGAAATTGTTCAATGATAACCACTTCATCACGAACAGGATCATAGAGCAAAACAGCAACACAATTGCCACGTTGAAAAAGCTCTCTGGTGATAGGTTTGCTCCAACCACCTTTATATAAAGTATGTTTTAGTTCAATTGTTTTTAAGCTGAAAAAGCCGTTATATTGAATTGTTTCATTAATGATAGTGTATTGTTTTTGAGTCATTGTTTAATGGGTCACAAAGGCCGGTGATCTAGTTTCTATTTTTTCGAAAGCACCGTTTGTATCAATTCCATCTAAACGGCGAAGTACGGCGGTAAAGACCGAGCCACCTTTTTCAGTGTGTTCAAGCATGATAGGAAGATAGTTAAGGCTAGGCGCACACCATAAAATTGTTTGGCGACCTTTAGATTTAGCTCTATGACGGATGAGTTTAATTGCCTCTATCTTTCCTATAGGTGTAGTGATAGTTTCTGTAGCAAGAATATCAATTTTGTATGTTTTTATTTTTCCGCCATCTGCTATACGGTAACTGAACTGGATTTTATTCTCAGCAAGATCAGACATTAGGCTAATTTGATAGACCAATTTATCAAGTGTGTCTTCTTCAATAGAAAGCGTCCATGGCTGTTTATGGTCATCAATATGAACTTGGTTTTTTTGCCAATCAAAATCAAGGCTTAAGTACTTATCTCTTTTACCACCAGTACGTTGGTAGAGATAGGAGTCTGGTCGGATGGCAGTATTGTGATGTCGCCAAACACTTATTTCTTCAACGAGATCGGGTTTAAAAAAAGCAAATATTCCCTTGGCCTGTGTTGCAGATTTGAAAGTGCGAGTACCATCTGGATTACTGACTAAACTTCGTTTTAATTCGCCGGCTTGCAAGCCATTTAGCTTCACTAAATAATTAGCAGAAAAGTCAGGAATTTCTTGTGCAGATAAGTAGAAAGGGACTAGTAGTAATATGAGGACACTGACTAATCTATTCATGACTTAGAATTAGCCGTTTGGATTGTTCAATAACTGATTAATGGCAGCAGGGTAAAGCTTATGCTCTTGCTCAAGCACTCTAGCTGCGAGTGTTTGTTCAGTATCATTAGCAAGAATGGGGACCTTTGCTTGCATTACAACTGGGCCATCATCAAGCTCAGGTGTAACAATATGCACACTTGCACCATGTTCTGTTTCACCGGCATCAATCGCACGTTGGTGTGTATTTAAACCTTTAAACTTAGGTAGTAATGCAGGATGAATATTGACCAGCTTACCAGCAAAATGATCAACAAATTCAGTGGTTAGAATTCGCATGAAGCCAGCTAAAACAACAAGACTTGGACTATAGGTATCGATCTTTTTAGCAAGAGCTTGATCAAAGCTATCACGAGACTCAAAGTCTTTATGATTGATTACTGCTGTTGGGATACTCGCTTTCTGGGCATAGTTCAAACCCGCAGCATCAGGTCGGTTACTAATAACAGCCGCGACTTCAACAGGAAGTTCACCAGCGTTAATCGCTTCAACAATCGACACCATATTGCTACCGCGACCTGAAATCAGGATAACAATTGAAGGTGTGTTCACGGTATCAGTCATTACTTACGAATAAGTACATCAGGTGTTGCAGTATCTGATTTTTCAATATGACCAATTTGATAAGCTGACTCGCCTAAGTCGGCAAGCAAACGTAATGTTTCTGCTGCATCTTGTTCTGCAACACAAACAACCATGCCGATACCATTGTTAAATGTACGGTACATTTCTTCATCAATGACATTACCTTCTGATTGTAACCAATCAAAAATAGCAGGGCGAGTCCAACTGTTAGCATCAATAACAGCCGTTACATTTTCAGGTAAAACACGTGGAATATTTTCTAAAAGACCACCACCTGTAATATGAGAAAGTGCATGGATATTAATTTTCTTATGAAGTTCTAATAATGACTTAACGTAAATTGTCGTTGGGGCTAAAAGATGTTCACCTAAGGTGCTATCACCAAACGGAGTACTTAACTCATCGTTGCTACGCTCAAGAATTTTACGAATTAGTGAATAGCCGTTTGAATGAGGGCCTGATGATGCAAGTCCAATAAGAACATCACCTGCTTGTACTTGGCTACCATCAATAGCGTTTTCTTTTTCTACAACACCAACACAAAAACCAGCTAAATCGTAATCACCATCTTCATACATGCTCGGCATTTCAGCTGTTTCACCACCAACAAGTGCCGCACCTGAGAGTAGACAACCATCTGCAATACCTGAAACAACCGATGTTGCGACATCAATATCGAGTTTACTTGTTGCGTAATAATCTAAAAAGAAGAGGGGTTCAGCACCAAGAACAATGATGTCATTAACGCACATGGCAACAAGATCAATACCAATTGTGTTGTGAATGCCTGACTCGATGGCAAGGCGGAGTTTTGTTCCGACACCGTCAGTTCCAGAAACAAGAACAGGCTGTTTATAACGATCAACGGGTAGTTCAAACATACTACCAAAACCACCTAAGCCTGCCATAACGCCGGGACGACGTGTTTTAGCTGCTAATGGTTTAATGCGATCAACAAGTGCGTTACCTGCTTCAATATCTACACCGGCATCGCGGTAACTAAGAGAAGATGGAGAAGAAGTGTTGCTGTCGGTCATGGTTTAATTCCTGATATCAAAATGCTAATCATATTTTTAAGCACGAAGGCTGTGTTTTTGTGGTTTTAAACCTAGAATCAATGACGTTGTAGATTTTTTATTTCGTCATCCCAGTATGCTTCTAGCTGGGATCTGCTTAATACAATAGATTCTCGATAAAAACACTCGAGAATGACGGGAGCTATATGCCCTGCATCTTCATTGTTCATAGGTATTATAGAACATTTATTTATAATGGTATGTCCTAGAAACAGCATGATAGAATACCACAATGCATAGATTATTTTTTGTTCTAATTTCACTTTTAGTCGGCCAAAGCTTTGCTGCGGATGTCACTAATTTGTATCAATCACAAGCGCCTGTTTCGTCTCAGAGTAAAGAGGAGCGGCAAAACCTTGCTCCAAGTCTGTTGCAGCAAGTCATTCTCAAAGTTGTTGGTGACCGTTCAGAGTTAGATACGATCGACTTATCACCTATTTTAGCGCAAACAAAACAGCTTATTCAGCAATATCAATATCACCGTATCAATACGATTAGTGATGATTTGACTCAGCCTGATCGTTTAGAGATTTTACTCTCTTTCAATAAAAAGAAACTAAATCAATCTTTGATAGATATGGGCTTACCTATTTGGGGCAATTCTCGGCCCGAAGTGATCATTTGGTCTGCCATAGAAGAAGGCAATTCACGTACGATCTTATCGGCAGATGATTCCGAACTTGAAGCGGTCAAGGTACTACAACAGGCGGCACAGCTAAGAGGTTTACCTATTCTTCTGCCAGTAATGGATCTGCAAGACCAAAGCCAAGTGACCTATACAGATCTGTCAGCGGGGTTTTCAGAAACTGTGGAGGAGGCATCTCAGCGTTATGGTGCACCAGTGATATTGATGATGAAAACCAGTATTGCTGATAATGGTTTAGTGCGTACAGACTGGCACGCTCTTATTGATGGAGAGTCAGAGTTGTGGCAGTCTCGTGGTGATATGACGATGGCCATGTCTGCGGGTATTAATGAGTTAACTGATCGCTTGGCAAAACGCTTCTCACAACGCGTGACAAACCAATATGCAAATACATTATCTTTAAAAATAACAGACGTTAATAATTATTCTGATTATGCACGAATCGTAAAATACTTAGCATCATTACAGTACGTCTCTAATGTTAGATTATTAGATTTGGTTGATGACACGCTTAATCTCAGCCTGTCTTTCAGTGGTGATTTAACCGTGTTTGATAGAACTGTCGCAATTGATAGATTGCTTATTGAGCAGTCATCTTATACGTTAAATGATGTAAAAACGTATCGATTATCACGTTGATATTTTTTCAATTAATAACCGTAAATAGCGGGACTGCTAAACGGGCTATAAGGAAGGGACATGTCTGATAGTAATAAACTGTTTTTAATCATTGCAGTAGCCTTATTTGGCTATGTGTTTTATCTACTTTCTCCTGTTTTAATGCCATTTTTCATTTCGGCATTACTTGCTTATTTGGCCGATCCTATTGTTGATAAATTAGAAGCCAAAAAATTATCACGAACGATTTCTGTATCGATTGTTTTTGCTGTTTTACTATTGATTGGCTTGATATTGCTCTTAGTGCTTTTACCCTTATTAACATCACAAGTCGCTGCTTTATTTAAACGGTTGCCAGAGTATTTAACATTACTTCAAACTAATTTGGTGCCATGGCTGAGTTCTATGGGGCTACCCGCTGAAATGTTTGATATGAGCTCAATTAAACAGGCCTTAACAAGCTACTGGGCGGAGGTTGGCCAAGTTGCTGGCGGCGTATTTAGCTATATGACACGTTCTGGAATGGTTATTTTGCAATGGGTGATGAATTTAGTCTTAGTCCCAGTTGTGACATTTTATTTGTTACGTGATTGGGACATTATGGTTGCTCGATTTAGAGAGTTATTACCACGTAGTTATGCCGACAAAGTGATCCAGTTATCATTAGAATGTGATGATATGTTAGCTGAGTTTATACGTGGTCAGTTAATGGTGATGCTCGCATTGGCAAGTATTTATACTGTTGGCTTATCTATTATTGGTCTAGAGTTATCATTGCTATTAGGTATCGCTGCGGGCGTGGTCAGTTTTGTTCCCTATTTAGGTTTAATCGTTGGAATTGGCTTGGCTGGCTTGGCTGCTTTTTTCCAATTTCATGAATGGTTTCCAGTACTCATGGTCGTTCTAGTGTTTGGTGTTGCCCAAGTTGTTGAGGCTGTTGTACTAACACCACGATTTGTAGGTGAGCGAATTGGCTTGCATCCTGTTGCTGTCATCTTTGCCGTATTAGCCGGTGGTCAACTATTTGGTTTCACTGGTGTTTTATTAGCCTTACCCGTTGCAGCAGTCATCATGGTTTTACTGCGCCACGCACATCAACGCTATATTAATAGCCACCTTTACACATAAGACTTTATGCAATCACTCGCAACACAATTGCCATTGCAATTGAATTTAAAAGAAGTGTATCGCTTTGATAACTTCTATTTCTCCCAGCCTGAATTAAAAGGTGCTCTAATTGAGCTTGCTCAGTCTATAGATGCTTCTTTTATTTATTTATGGGGAGAACAAGGGGCGGGAAAGTCTCACTTATTAATGGCAACAGCTGAGAATGCATCAAAAAATACATTTTATTTACCATTGGCTGATCTTGTTCAGTCAGCATCGCCAGATATTTTAGAATCTATAGAAAATGTAGCACTGGTCTGTATTGATGATCTCGATGCGATTGCGGGGAAAGCAGAATGGGAAGAAGCTTTATTTCATTGCTTTAACCGTTTGCAACACTCCGGCTGTAAATTATTGATTTCTGCAACACATAACCCTGCAACCATTGCACTGACATTGGCTGATTTACGATCTCGAATGGGAACTGCATTAATTTATCAACTAGACGCTTTAGATGATGCTGAAAAACAACAGGCCTTAATCATTCAAGCACAAGCGCGTGGCTTAGAGCTACCTGAAGAAGTTGCTAATTATGTATTAAGACACCATAGCCGTGATATGCAAGTATTAATGACCTTATTACAAAATCTTGATAAAGCCTCAATGATTGAAAAACGCCGTTTAACAATTCCATTTGTCCGCCAAATATTAAATGGCTAGAACAGAACTGACCGTTGTTCTACCTGGATTAGCAACCGTATTAGAACAGAAAATAAATGCGAGTATTATTCCGCCATATTTAGCTAAAATTCTTGCTAAGTCATCCTTTCAGAAAAAGCGAACAGGGTTGTCACGGTTATTATTTAACTTGTTTAGTGAAACTGAATTAACAGGTTCTGACTTACCTATTAGATTCTTAGAGTCGGGCCAGACAGATTCTTTGCGTGCTGATCCTTGTTATCTGCATGCAGATCGCGACCGCCTGCTTTTATTTGCCGATGAGTTAGCACTCAGTGCGGATGAAAGCACTCAACTCATCGCTGAAATCCAACCTTTATTTGAAGAGTTTGGTGGGAAACTTACCCAATCTCGCGCTGATAATTGGGTGCTAGAACTAGAGTCAGTACCTGATCTTAACTTTGCTGCATTACCTGATGTCGCAGGTAAGGGGATTGAGCATGCACTGCCAAAAGGAACGGAGCAAAGCGATTGGATACGCTTGTGGAATGAAGTGCAGATGATGCTGTATAACTCTGAAATCAATCAACAGCGAGCAGATGATAATAAGCTGCCGATTAACAGTGTGTGGTTTTGGGGGGCTGGAAGCTTTGATGTTAAAAATAATGCATGGGACAAAGTACAAGGCCAGTCACTATTATTAGAACAGTTAGCTGCTAAATCACAGTGCGCAATAGAATCGAATAGCGATTATTCAGCAGCATCACTTACATCAGGCAAGAACTTATGGTTGGCCGATGAATTTATTCTTGATGGTGACTGGTTACAACAGCTAGAAACCTTTGATGAAACAGTATTAAAACCATTGTGGCAACAGTGCCGACAGGCGCGCATAGCAAAGATTCATCTACACATACCTGAGCATGGGTGCTATCAACTCACACCATTAGATTGTTGGAAGTTTTGGTAGCGAGGCATCATAAGTAAGCTGGGGCTGTCACCCTCATCCCAACCTTCTCCCTCAAGGGAGAAGGAGCTAAGATCTTAACTCCCTTAAGGGGGTAAGCTTGATTTAACTCCCTCTCCTGTTGGAGAGGGCTGGGGTGAGGAGGTAAAATTAAGGATTAAAGCGAGTGATGATGCACCATGTCAAAAAGATACAAAAAATAACATGTTTATCTCCATATTCAAGTAGCCCTATCATCCAACCCTTGCCCTCAGGGAGAGGGCAAGAAAGCTGTAGCTTCATTGATTACGGGCATATAAACTACAAAGGCGTTAGCAAATGACACAACAGATCACCACTAGAGATGCCAGCGGCTGGCAAAATCTACCCAAACAATGGCCCGATAGTTTACGGCGCGTGTTTGCTGCACGAGGCATTCAATCTGAAGCTGATTTAAGTTATGACTTAGCTGAGTTACCTAAACCTGAGTTAATGTTGGGAATGGACGTTGCAGTTCAACTTCTTGCCCAAGCAGTGACCCAGCAATGGAAAATAATGATTGTTGCTGACTTTGATACTGATGGGGCAACAAGTTGTGCGGTAGCAATACGTGGGCTGCAGGCGATGGGTGCAAAGCACCTTGATTATATTGTTCCTAATCGTTTTGTGCATGGCTATGGATTAACGCCGGAGTTATTGGCTGAGATTCCTGCGGATGAACAGCCGGATTTATTATTGACGGTCGATAATGGCATTGCCAGCATAGAAGGTGTTGAAGTTGCTCATCAACGTGGCATAAAAGTCTTAGTTACCGACCATCACCTACCCGGAGATAAATTACCCAAAGCCGAAGCTATTATTAACCCTAACCAGCGAGGTGATACGTTTCCAAGTAAGAATATGGCTGGGGTAGGCGTGTGCTTTTATTTGTTATTAGGCTTGAGACAAGAGCTACGCAAACAAGGCTGGTTTGAACAGCAACAGATTGAAATACCCAAGCTCAATACATTATTAGACTTAGTTGCATTAGGCACCGTGGCCGATGTTGTTCCTTTAGATAAGTTAAACAGAACCTTGGTCACTCTTGGCTTGGCTCGCATTAGGGCGGGGCGTGCCTGTGCTGGTATCAATGCCATTGTTCAAGTATCAGGGCGAGATTTACGTACATTATCTTCACCAGACATGGGCTTCTCTATCGCCCCAAGGCTCAATGCTGCTGGGCGACTGGAAGATATGGGCATGGGGATAGAAACCTTACTCACAAATGATATGGTTGAAGCCGTAGATGCTGCACAGATGTTGGATGATATAAACAAACAACGCCGTGAAGTTGAACAAGATATGCAGCAACAAGCCTTGCTGATGCTCGATAAAATGGCCTTTGATGATGGCGAGCAACCATTAGGCTACTGCATGTATGATGCTCAGTGGCATCAAGGTGTTATTGGTTTATTAGCGTCACGCATTAAAGAACGCCAACATCGTCCCGTTATTGCATTTGCATCGGGTAATGAGGGTGAAGTAAAGGGTTCTGCACGTTCGATTCCCGGAGTACATATACGTGATATATTGGCCTTAGTCGCAAACAGTATGCCGGCTGGCAAACTCACTCGCTTTGGTGGTCATGCTATGGCGGCAGGCTTAACCTTAGCCGAGGAAGATCTCGCCTTATTTGAGCAACACTTTTTAGCCGCACTAGAGCAAACTATTGAACCTGCCATTTTACAGCAAGAGTTAATGTCAGACGGTGAATTAACCGCGAATGAAATATCATTAGAACTTGCCGAATTATTCCCCACCGCAGCACCTTGGGGGCAAGGTTTTCTCGAACCTCAATTTCATGGTGTGTTTACCGTTATCGCAATACGAGCGGTAGGACAACAGCAAGATCACCTACGTTTAACCGTCGATAATGGTGCAGGTGAACAAGTTACTGCGATGGCCTTCCGTCAGCAACAACCCGATTGGTTAGAGCAAGGTGGGCAAGTTTTACTTCGTTATCGCTTAGCCGTAAATGAATTTAGACAGCAACGCTCGGTACAAATGTTAGTTGAGAATATATTGCAGACTTAAATGTCTAAGGTTTCAACAACAACCTGCTGTCTAAAACCTGCAAGCTCATCACCAGAAAAAAGTTCAGTACCGGGGTGCATAACCGTACCTGCACCACAGGCGATACCGTAACGCAGTGCTTGTTCGGGAGTGAGCCCTAAACTAAACCCCGTTACCAAGCCTGCTACCATTGAATCACCCGCACCCACAGTTGTATTTATTGGAACATCAAGGGCTTTGGCATAATAGCTATTGTCAGGGCCGACTAAAATAGCGCCTTCATCTCCGAGTGATACGCAGACATGGCTAACACTGTGTTGTTGTATTTTGCGAGCTTCAGTCGCGACATCAATGATGTTTGGCAACTCATGTCCAATAATCGTTTCTAACTCATATCGGTTAGGCTTAATTAAAAAGGGCTTGGCGGCAATAGCTAGTTTTAATGCTTCACCATGAGTATCAACCACCGCCTTACCGCCAAGGGCATTAACTCGTTCGACAAGTGTGGCATATAAATCATGGGGGATATTTGGCTGGCAAGACCCCGTGATAATTCCAAAGCCTTGTGCGGTGAGCTTTACAAAGTCATCAATCACCCGATGGAGTTGGGCTTGAGGTATTGCCGTACCAGCATCCGTCACTTGATATTGTGTTTGCGTATCTAGTTCGATAATGGTGCTATTAATACGGGTTTCACCATCAACGTGTTCGTAATAGACATTATCTAACTGTTGTTCTAATAAATGCTGTAGTAATTGGCCGACATCACCCGCAACAATGCAGAATGTGTGTGCATCAATCAGCATTCGTTTTAATGCCCGACCGATATTTATACCGTTGCCACCAGGATCATGACGCGCCGCATCAGAGCGTGATTTTTGTTCAGGAATTAACTTAGAAACGTGATAAGTCACATCCAATGCCGGATTAAGGCATAAGGTTGTAATGCGTGTGGGTGGTGATGTTTGCGTCATTATTTCAATATACCCCATTTATGGTAAGGAAACTACGATGCTTAAAAACAGAAAGTGATTGAAGAATTGTTAAATGATTAGCAAAATACGCTGTAATTTTAAACTTTAAAGCGATTCCATTTTGGTTCAAGCCCTTTTCAACGCTATTGAAGTCTCCATGCCTGATTTTAAGGCACGACCACAGCAGATAGAAATGAGTCAGTTCATTGCCGACCGAATGCAAGCGGGTGAGCATCAGCGTATGGCTGTGGTTGAAGCACCAACAGGTGTAGGTAAAACATTAGCGTATTTAGCCGGAGCGATTGATACCGCGTTAGAACAAAAGAAAATGTTGGTGATCAGTACTGCTACCGTTAATTTACAGCAACAACTTCTGCAAAAAGACTTACCCGAATTTGCTCGTGCTACTGGAAAAGACATTAAGTTTATTCAAGCAAAAGGGCGACGACGTTACCTTTGCCCCAGTAAATTAGTCAGTGTCGTCAGTGATAATCAACTCGATTTATCGCTTGATGTTGATAGTAAATACCAACAGGCAAAACGTCAGGCTCGTGCCAAAGTCGTTTTTACAGAATGGGATAAAGGCCAGTGGGATGGCGACCGAGATAGTCGAAGTGACTCAATCGAACCTGCACTCTGGCATGATATTTCAACAGACTCAGAAGGCTGTGCTGGTAAGAGCTGTTCAAAATTTCATCGCTGCCCTTATTATATCGTGCGTAAGGAAATGGCAACGGCACAGGTGATTATTGCCAACCATGATTTAGTGTTGAGTGATGCCGACTTAGGTGGCGGACTGGTTTTGCCTAATCCAGAAGAGATCTTGTTTGTATTTGATGAAGCCCATAACTTGCCACAAAAAGCACTTGATCATGCGGCTAAGGCACTGAACTTTGCTCAACTTTATCAAACAACAGAAACAGCAGACAGCGTATTAAAAAAACTAACAAAAGCTCTTGCCTATCGTCAGCATGATTTTGGTTTTATGTTGATGGAATTAAGGCGAGATTTACCAGGTGTGATAACGCTATTGCAACAAATGGAAACATTATTGCAAAGTGACGATCTGGTTAAAGATGTGATGGCAGGGAAAGTGAGTGAGCCTAGAATTTATTGGCAAAGTCCACTTGTTAAAGCATTAATAACACCGTGTCATGGCTTGTTACAAAGAGCCAATATTATTTATAAACATTATGCCGTATTTGCTAAGTGGATTAAAGATGGCATAGAGACACAGCAAGTCCCAAATAAAGTCGCTGAAGTCTTATTGCCACAAGTTGGTACCGTGCAAAATATATTCGGCTATTTGATAGATTTTATGGCCTTATTTCTTGATGAAGATAAACCAGACTTTCCACCTAATGTTCGCTGGTTATCGTATGAAAAGTTTTCAAAAGCAACAACGCTTGTCATAAATTCAGGGCCAATGACATCTGCATATTTCCTTGAGAAAAGCCTATGGAATAGAGCCTATGGTGCGATATTGACCTCAGCAACCTTGAGAGGGATGGGATTATTTCAACGTTTTAGAAGTGATTGTGGCCTAAAGCGTTTTAATGAAACTCACTTCTTAGCCGTGAAGTCTCCCTTTAACTATCAACAGCAAGCCACATTATCACTGCCTGAAATGAACACCCTACCCAATGAGAACTTTGCTGATTGGCAACAAGAAGTAGCATCGAAATTGGTCGATGTTATTGATAAAACTGAAGCAACCCTCGTGTTGTTTACCTCAAAAGTGGTGATGGACTTTGTGCATCAACAACTGCCTCGTGACCTTGAAGTATTAGTGTTATTACAAGGCGAACAGTTATCGCCTAAAAATATGATTATTGAACATATACAACGGATAAAGTCAGGAAAGGGCAGCATAATATTTGGCATGGATCGCTTTGCAGAAGG
>WTAY01000023.1 GCA_013139345.1 Methylophaga sp.
CGACGAGTAATATCAGTCCGTATTGCAATATAGTGGTCTAATTTATTGTTGTTATCGAAAAAACCTATTACAGTCGTATCAACCCAATAGAGTGAACCATCTTTTGCACAGTTACACACCTCATAACTCCATGGCTGTCCTTTTGATGCAACACGATACATCTCCGTCCAAATAGATTTAGGATGTACGCCTGAATTTAATAGGCTATGATTCTGCCCAATTAACTCATCACGGCTATATTGACTTATCTCACAGAACTTATCATTAACATAAGTAATCGTACCTGCTAGATCTGTTTGAGCAACGATTGAAGTAAAATCCAGTGCCAATTTTAGATCCAGCAACTCTTTTTGAGCGAGTTGCTGACTTTCTTTTTCGGCATAATTTGTCATTAATTCAGTCATAATTCTTCATCTTTGAATGGCAAAATACAAACTAAACAAATCGACTCATATCGCCCATTAAACGCGATATCTTTTCTTCTATCTTTAGCCCACCACTATAGAGTGACTTTGACTTATCCTCCGCCTCAATTAAAATACTGACTAGGCGATCCTCATCGGCAACTTTCATTTCTAAATATTGAAAAGCATCTTCCATTTCAGTATGTAAATGAGACAGAATGGCATCATTTTTACCCTCATTATCTTTATAGTCATAATCAACTTCCATTAACAATTCCTTTGTTGTTGTAAGCAAATGATTTAAAGCCACTTCTACCTCTAATGATTTAGCTCTGGCCTCAGTTGAGTCTCCTAAGAAGCCAATATTGTCTTTCATTCGACCATACTTCATTTCATCTTCAATCGGCATGTTTTTAATAAGAACAGAGACTCGCTCATAATTCATTAATGTCCGTTTGCCGAAATCAACAAAACGGCCTTTATCATTAGCAGCCTCTATAATTTGCTTTTCGGTATCGCCTATTACTTCAGAGTGCGAATAAAATTTAACATCACTACCTTGTACATAACGAATCGTCACCATCAAGCCATAGGCCGAATATGTATCCAATAATGCTTGTACAAGTTCATCAGCTGTTTTACATAAAAAACTCATATTTGAGAACTGTAATGCCGTTCCCACATCTCCCGCAGTCGACATGGCGGTCATCGCCATACTCATGGTTTCTGCCGCATTTTTTTCTTGCTCAACAATGGCTGCAGAGGCTTTAATCGTCAGATCTATCTTTGCGAGAAGTTCATCCTCATTAAATGGTTTGGTAATGTAATCTTCGCCACCCGCTTTATAACCTGCCATCTTTTCTTCTGTCGTTGATAATGCTGACACAAAAATAACGGGGATATTTGATACTTCAAAGTCTTCTTTTAATTTCTGGCAAGTTTCAAGCCCATTTAGCACGGGCATATTGACATCCATTAGAATTAAATCAGGATTACTTTCTTTAACAGTATCTAGGCAGATTTGACCATTTTCAGCGGTGACTAAATTATAATCATCCTCCAATAGCTCTTCTAATATCTCCAAGTTAAACGGCTCATCATCAACGGCCAAAATTGTGTACTGCTGTGTCATTTCCATATCCTAAATAGTGTATTATTTTTTAAGTCAAAATTTATTGATTAACAAGAACAATTTCATCAAAATGTTCTATAAACTTATCAACCACATTTGAATCAAACATAATGTCCCTCTGCTCATCCATAAAACGTTTAATATCCTCAAGTGGCCACGCCTTTTTATATGGCCGATCAAAATTTAATGCATCAAAGACATCAGCAACAATAACAATACGCCCTGAAATAGGAATGTTTTCACCCTTTAACCCCACTGGGTAACCTGTGCCATCCCACTTTTCATGATGTGTTAATGCAATTTCATGGGCCATCTTGATAATATCTGAGGGGCTACCTTCTAAAATTTTCGCACCCATTTCTGAATGCTTCTTTATCGTCTCCCACTCCTCAGCATCTAACTTGCCCGGTTTGAGTAATATGCTGTCTGGTATGCCAACTTTACCGATATCATGCATGGGGGCTGCGTGGCGTAACTTTTCACAAAAGTCATTATCGAGCTTAAGTGCTTGAGCTAATATGTAGCTTACATGCCCTACTCTTTTCGCATGCTCGGCGGTATCATTGTCTCGATAATCAGCAACCACACCTAATCGATATATTGCATCTAATTTTGATTCACTTAGCTCCTTAGTTCGCTGCTGCACCTTTTGTTCTAAAACTTCATTTTGTAAATGCAGTTGTTGTTGACTAGAACGCAATTTAATTAAGTTATGAACTCGGCTAAGCACTTCTTCATGATCAAACGGTTTCGTCAAAAAGTCGCTCGCACCTTCTGTTAATGCCCGAATCTTTGACTGCCTATCAATAGAAGCAGTTAAAACTAAAATAGGGGGGGGATGCATTAAATTTATGCGTTTAAACTCAGCCATAACTTCAAAGCCTGATTTTTCTGGCATATTAAGATCAAGCAGGACGAGGTCAAACACTGTACTTTGATAATTTTGTATGGCTTGAACAGGATCTTGTTCACAGCAAATATCACTATAACCGTCTATTGTGAGAAGCTCTTCTAACACCGTCATGTTAATAGGCTCATCATCAATAATTAATATTTTTTTCTGACTTAATACATCCGTTCTAATCATTATTCTTTCCTTTATCCCTTATCCTTTCCTTTTTCCATTGTCCTTTCCTTATCCCTTATCCCTTATTTGTTCCGTCCTGCAACCTTACTCTTTATCCTTTATTCCGAGCCTGACATACGGGAATAACAAAGTAGAGACACGCTCCATCTGAAATGAGCTCAGCTTTAATCTCTCCTCGATGCCCTTCTTCAATAATTTCTTTTGAAATGGCTAAACCCAAGCCTGTACCACTTGTTCCTGTACGCGTTTTAGAGCTTTGAACAAATTGATCAAAGATGTCATTTAATTCACTGTCGGGTATTCCAATCCCCTGATCTTGAACAGATAATTTAATGGCAGAAACGGCATTATCTGTAGTTCGTAATTTTTTATATTTGACGAATGTTTTATTGAGTTTAATTGTAATCGTACTGTTCTTAGGGCTAAATTTTATAGCGTTAGATAGTAAATTAATAATAACTTGTCCAATTCTCGCCCCATCGAACTCTGCATTGAGATCATCTGAATCTGCTACAACAATGACATCTAGCCTTTTTTCTTTAAGTCGTGCATCTTGTTCAAGAAGACAATGTTGTAATACTTCTTTCAAATCATGTTGTTTAAAAGCGTAGTCCATTTTTCCTGCCTCAAGCTTTGATAAATCAAGCAAGTCATTTAACAATGCCAATAATCGCTCGCCACTCGTGTGAATATTATTGAAGTATTGTAAGAGCTTTTCCCTCGTTGCAGATTCTACTTTTTTGATACCAAAACTTGAGAAACTTAAAATGCCATGCATTGGCGTTCTCAGCTCATGTGACATATTGGCAAGAAATACCGATTTGGTTTGATTGGCTTGCTCAGCAGATTCTTTAGCACGAACAAGATCATAGGTTTTTTGATTCACAATCAACTGTAGGTCTTTTTTATGCCCCTTCAGTTCTCTGGTTAATGCTTCTAGATTTGATTGGTTAAGTAATGCTTCCCAATACTCATCTGACATTCTTTTTCCAGCTAAGGTGAAGTAAACAATAAAAGCACAAGCCAAAAAGCCAACCATAAAACCTAATGAATTTTGGGTAGAACCGATATAAAGACAAACAAAAATAACGGGAAGCCAAGCTAAACATAAAAAATAAAAGAACTGAACTCGGTATTGTGTCATGGAAACAATAGCCCCACTTATCATTCCTGTAATCGCTAACAGCATGATGATCCCAGCTGTTGAGAGTCCATCTAGATAGATCAATGATGCAGAAAATAAACCCAAAATAAATGCTGCGACTAATGAGGCAATGAGATAGCACTTTAATGCATAGTCTGAGTTATCCTCAAGCAGTTGTTTTGAACACTGGTATCTTTTAATACTGGCAAGGATGGAGGCAATGAATATCGGTATTAATATATGACCATGATTACTGAGTATTTGCTGGTTCCACAGAAAGAGAAACATTATCGCTGGGTAAACAAACACAATTCCTTTTGCTCGTCTTCCCATATCAATAGCCGCTCTTTTTTTCAGCTCTCTAAATTGCTCAGAGGGAAGAGACTGTATTGTTGTATTTGTGGTCAGCAGATCTACTCTTATCATCACTCAATTATCTTGTGAAGAATCTAAAAATATATCATCCGTGATACTAATCTTGAGTATAGGATGAGTTATTCCCATTTAGCAATAGGAGACACCCCCTAATAAAGCTGCACCCCTTATTTTACGTCGCCAGCAGGTAAAATAATATGAAATTAGAGACCAATAAGAGACCCGACAAGCCCTTCCAAAAACCGAGTGGATTACGCTGTAATAAGGGAAGCTGGTCTTCTCTCAAATAATCTGGGTTTGGTTTTCGTAGATCAGCCTCAAGTTCAGATAATTTTTCATATCGATTATTTGGATCAACTTGAACAGCAGTCCTGATCGCTTTATCTACCCAATGCGGCACATTCGCAATATGACTACTGATTGGTATGTACCTTAAACGGTTTATTGAACGTTGATCCGATGCTTTAGCAAGGTTATCTCCATAAGGTAATTTACCTGTAATCATTTCGTAAATAATACAGCCTAAGGCAAACAGATCTGATTGTGTGGTACCCGGTTGCTCTACCAAATATTCAGGAGCAGTATAGTTTTTTGTTCCTAATAATTCTTTACGTTCAATGGGGGTAGATATATCAGCAATACCGGCAATTTTAGTTGATCCAAAGTCAACAATTTTCACCAATCCTTCTGAGGTGATCATAATATTGCCAGGTTTGATATCTTGATGAAGCATATCCATACGGTGAAAAGCACGAAGACCTGATACCGCTTGTGAGACCACATTCCGAATAACAGTTAAATCAAGTTCTGTTTGATCTTCCATCCACTGTTCAAGCGTTTTACCTTCAATATATTCCATTATGTAATAAAGGAATCGGCGAGGACGTTGTTGTTCCACCGTTCGAATAACATGAGGGCTATTAATGCGACGACCTGCCCATTCTTCAAGCTGAAAGCGTTCTAAATAAGCAGGATCGTCCTCAAAATTAATGGACGGCGTTTTGATAACAACCTTTTCGTCAGTCTCCGTATCAACCGCTAAGTATAATTGGCTAGTAGAACTGGCATGTAACTCTCTGGTAATTCGATAACCATCTAAAATTACGCCTTCGTAAAGCTCCGGTGGAAATGGTAACTCAGTTAATTTAGAAAATACCTCATCAGCATCTTGTGATGGCAATTCGTTTATTCTCAATAACTGACAACTCACATTATCAAGACTGCCCTTTTCTAATGATGCCGCAACAATCTGTTCACAGATAACCGTTAAATTAGCTTCACCCGATGTCAGTATTTTCTGGATCGCTTTATCAGATAAAGTGTCATGAACACCATCTGTTGAAATAAAAAACAGATCGCCTACTTCTGTTGGCACCTTTTTATAATCAATATCTAAACGGTAATCGACCCCCATAGCCCGGCCGAGGTACTCTTGCTCCCCAGGCATATGGATACGATGATCCGTTGTTAACTGTTCAAGATTAGTTCCCCTAAGTTGATATATTCTAGAGTCACCAACATGGAACAGATGAGCCGTCGTTGATTTCAATACTAAGCCACAAAAAGTACTTGCTAGGCCACGGGAAATATCTTGAAATTGATTGCTCTGACTATACAGCCACGTATTGATTGAGGTGAGGACTTTGCCGCCTGACTTTTTTACAGACCACGAGTCTGGTGTACTAAAATAATCACTCAAGAAGCCAGTTACGCAAGCTTGGCTTGCTTGTTTAGCTTCTGAACTACTGCTAACACCATCAGCTAACGTAAATGCAGCACCTTTTGCTGATAATAGGTTTAAATTACTAGGAATCATATGACCTATGGAGTCTTGATTCTCTTCTTTAAGCCCTTTGTCAGAACAAGATCCAACACTTACTTTTAGTTTTGCCGACATTTTTCATCCTCGAAAATAAAATAGTTCACCTTAAAGTCAATGATGGACTGTGATACAGGTAATCATTGGAAACGCAGGTTTCCCCAATTCATCATTCCTATTAATCCATAATTTTACCTCCTCACCCCAGCCCTATCCAACAGAAGAGGGAGCTTTAGCCCCTTCTCCCTTGAGGGAGAAGCTTGGGATGAGGGGAACAGTTTCAATAGCGCTAAAAATAAGATCTTATCAATCACAGTTCAGCAACTATTAACCGCATATTACATCTTGATCCGACGGCCCATTTTCACCCTGACAACTATAACCCATGACAAATGAAGATACAGGGCTTACAGCTCCCGTCATTCTCGAATGCTCTTATCGAGAATCTACTGTATTGAGCAGATCCCAGCTAGAAGCATGCTGGGATGACAAAATAAAAAAACTGCATATTGAATGATTACTGGTATATACCTATTATCATTGAAGATGCAGTTAATTTAATAAAGCTCGTCATCCCCGTGAAGACGGGGATCCAACGATAGTGGTTATTTTCACTGCCCATGGATTCCCATTTTCATGGGAATGACGA
>WTAY01000198.1 GCA_013139345.1 Methylophaga sp.
CTACTCTTGGAATGCTTGGCGGTGGTCAATTGGGCCGCATGTTTGTAACTGCTGCTCAAACGATGGGTTATAAAGTGATTGTGTTAGAACCGGATGTAAATAGCCCTGCCGGTATTATTGCTGATCAACATATCTGTGCAAAATATACAGATGAAACGGCACTTGCTCAGCTAGCAGAGCTTTGTGATGCTGTGACAACAGAGTTTGAGAATATTCCTGCTACTGTTTTGTCTTTTTTAGAAGCTAAAACAGTTGTACATCCATCATCAAACGCTTTGTCTTCAACTCAGAACCGCTTAGTTGAAAAAGCATTTATCGAATCATTAGGTATCAATGTTGCACCCTATGCGGCTATCCGTAGCATGGCTGATATTGATGCAATCGCTGATTCTTTTCAGTTCCCTGCAATCATCAAAGCAGCGAGCTTTGGTTATGATGGTAAAGGTCAGGCAGTGTGTGAAACGGCTGATGATGTACGTGCAGCATTTACGGCATTAAATGAAGTTGAATGCGTACTTGAACAGCGTATCAATCTGGAACGTGAAATTTCTACCGTTTTGGCACGAAGTCAGTCGGGAGAAGTTACTAATTTTCCTGTATCTGAGAATGTACATGTAAATGGAATTTTGCACTCGACAACCGTTCCAAGTAGCGCGCCTGAGCAACAAACTCAAAAAGCAGTTGAAATGGCAGATACGATTGCTGATGGCCTAGGCTATGTAGGCACAATGGCGGTTGAGTTCTTTATTTCTAAAGAAGGCGATATCCTTGCCAATGAAATTGCACCTCGCCCTCATAACTCGGGTCACTTCACCTTAGATGCGTGTGAAACATCGCAGTTTGAACAGCAAGTACGCATGTTGTGTGGCCTGCCTTCAGGCAATTGTGAATTAACGTCACCGGTAGTAATGATTAACCTTCTTGGCGATGTTTGGGGCAATAGCCAGCCACATTGGGATACCTTATTGTCTCAGCCAGAAAACAAACTACACCTTTACGGCAAGAAAGAAGCGCGTCCGGGCCGTAAGATGGGCCATTTTAATGTTTTAGCTGAGACGGTGGAGCAAGCGACCGAGATTGCATTGAAAACGTTTAAAGACTTGCAGGCTGATTAATACTTAAGATAAATACAAGGATGTAACAATGGCTGTAAAACAAATAAGGAAAAACTATATTTTCATTGATTTTGAAAATGTGCAGCCAAAGAACCTTGAAGTTCTAAGAGATCACGACTTTAAGATCATAATTTTTGTTGGAGACAAGCAAACAAAGATTCCTTTTGACTTGGCTATTGCTATGCAATTGCTGGGTAAGAATGCTGAGTACATTAAAATTAATGGAAACGGTCCCAATGCCCTAGATTTTCACATCGCCTTTTACATCGGTGCTATTTCAGCCAAAGAGCAAAATTGTTATTTCCATATTATTTCGAAAGACACAGGGTTTGATCCACTGATAAAGCATTTAAAGGAACAAAAGGTTTATGTTCAAAGAGAAAAGAATATTGCTGAAATTCCAATATTAAAAATGTCAGGAGCTGGAATCTCTAAATTTGAGCGAGTTGATGCAATAGTGAAATTCTTAAAAGCCAGAGGCACAGCAAAACCCAGAACAGTCAAAACACTGTCAAATTCTATTAATTCATTATTTGCACGGTCTTTGAGTGATGTTGAAATTATTGAGTTGGTTGACGAACTGATGAGTCGGCAGTCAGTAATCAGAAATGGTGAAAAGGTTAGTTACCAGCTATAGGTTTATTTACCCGTTGGGTTTTAATAAACGTTTAACATTAATGCCAACAAGAGATAATGCTGCAAAATAAGCAAGCATTGCTCCCGCAATTAAACTAAATAACATTGTTACTCGTTGCCAAACAGAGCCTTCAGTCCATTCGGATATTTCTGGTGTGAACCAGAATAGCAGCAGTAGTAATAGCGAGTTTGGTATGACTAGTTTCAGTATAAAGCGACCCCAACCTATATCTGGCTGGTAGACATCAGCTTTTCTCAAACCTATATAAAGTAAGCCTGCATTAAGCGCCGCAGATAGGGATGTAGCGAGTGCTAGACCGACATGGGCATAGTGCATCATTAAGATAATGTTGAGTACCATATTGGTGACCATCGCGATAATGCCAATCTTGACCGGTGTTTTCGTGTCTTGGCGAGCATAGTAGCCCGGTGCAAGCACTTTAATGAAGATAAAAGGCAATAAGCCTAAACCGTAAGCCATTAAGCTAAGAGAGGCCTGATGAGCATCTTCTGCTGAAAACTCGCCGTACTGGAACAATGTCATCAATAAAGGCTCTGCAAGCCAAACAAGGCCTATTGCAGCCGGTGTTGCGATGATAAACACCCAACGTAATGCCCAGTCAATTGTATGGGAGAATTCAGCCTTTGATGCAGAAGCATGTTTTTTCGATAAGCTCGGCAATATGACGGTAGAGAGTGCGATACCAAAAATACCAAGGGGAAACTCAACCAGTCGATCAGAGTAATAAAGCCATGAAATACTGCCAGTAACAAGGAATGAGGCTAATAAGGTGTCGAGTAATAGATTGATTTGAGAGACTGATACGCCAAACATCGCAGGGATCATTAAGGTGGTGATCTTTTTCACGCCACTGTCTTTCCAAGCCCAGCGTGGTTTTGGCAGTTGCCCTAGTTTGATTAAAAATGGAATTTGGAAAAGTAATTGTACAACACCGCCAATAAACACCCCCCATGCTAATGCTACAACGGGTTCATCTAGGTGGGGTGAGAGCCAAACAGCGCAGCCAATAAGGGATAGGTTAAGAAAAACGGGGGTAAATGCGGGTACTGCAAACTTACCAAAGCTATTTAAGATAGCTCCCGCAAAGGCTGTTAATGAGATAAAAAATAGATAAGGAAAGGTGATTTTTAGCAAGTCACCAGCGAGCCCAATTTTATGAGGATCACTAATAAAGCCTGGGGAAAAGATCATGATTAAGAGTGGTGCGGCGATAACACCGAGCGCTGTGATTACAAATAAAATACCTGCTAGCGTTCCACTTGTATTGGCAATAAGTTGTTTGAGATCTTTGTCGCCGCGCTGACGGTATTCAGCTAAAACAGGAATAAA
Organism: Methylophaga sp.; assembly: GCA_013139345.1. GTDB lineage: Bacteria > Pseudomonadota > Gammaproteobacteria > Nitrosococcales > Methylophagaceae. The sequence goes on from WTAY01000198.1 coordinate 3,103, forward strand.
TGCTTGTGAAAAAGCACCTTCGGCAAATAGGCGGCGTAAAAAATTAGGTATTTTAAAGGCGACAAAAAAGACATCAGCCCCTAAGCCTGCACCAAACATGCGTGCGATAACGATGTCGCGAATAAAGCCTAAGATCCGTGAGATAAAAGTCATCATGCTGACAATGGCTGTTGACTTAAATAACTTCTCACTCATTTATTTAGCTCTTATTTAGTGTAGGATTTAGCCTTAATAATTTATCCGTGAGAACAATCATCTATGGCCAAACGCTGTAAAGGTCTTAATTCTAAGTGTTTTTTATTCACATATCTCATCATTGTGAGTTTTTTATTAGTATTGTGGTTAAACCGCCTACCATTAATGCATGAAGACTTGCGTGAAATACCGGTAGATATGCAAAGCTATATATCTTCGCCATCAATTTCTCTTCCTTCATTTTCACTTGATATAAAAGAGAAGTTAGCACTTACTAATGATTGGTTCGTAGACAAGTGGACTTTTGTTTATTTTACCCATGGACACTGTTTGCCAGCCTGTCAGCCCAGCTTAGAAAAAATGAATGAATTACAGGCAGCGTTTGCAAATTCCGACTTTCAGTTCTTAGCGGTTGGCATTGATAGTGAGCATGAAACAGTAGACGAATTAGCTCAATTTTTAGATTCAAACAGTTTAAAGCTTACTGCGGCAACTGCTTCAAGTGATGAAATTGATACCTTGGCAAGGTCATTTATTGCGCTTTTTTTACAAACAAATTTTAGTGATGGTAGTTATCAAATTGAGCAAGAACATCATATCTTCTTAGTTGATCCCAAAGGGCGGGTCTATGCGACATTTAAGCCTCCATATTCAAGTGCGACCATTCGTGCGAAGTTTCTTAAATTACGTTATTTCTATGCAAAAACAGAATAGAACTAATCTTTTAATGCATAGGTAAACGTTTGAATAAGGTGTTCTAAGGTATCAATACGTTGATAACTCGGTCGCCAGACTAAACCAATCTCGCGCATCGGTTTGTCGTCTTTTGCCGCTAATGGACGAATACAAATATCTGCATGACGCACCATATCAGTATGAATCGCCATTTCAGGGATCAAGGTGATGCCAAGTCCTCCTGCAACCATTTCAATCAATGTATATAAGCTTGTACCTTGAACACTGGTACGCTGGCGGCTTGTTGGCAGTTGGCAAGCACTGAGTGCATGTTCTCGTAAACAATGGCCTTCTGACAGTAGTAATAGGTCATTAATGGGTAATTGTTCAGGGTTAATGTGTGTTTCAGCACTTAAGGGATGGTTAGTGGGTAAGGCGACCCAAAACTGTTCTTCAGCAAAAATATGATGACTAAAACCTTGAGTGTCGAATGGGAATGCGAGGATCGCTAAATCAATATCCCCCGTTTTGAGTTGTGTTAGCAGTTGCTCGGATTGTGCTTCAATTAATACTAATTCGAGTTTTGGAAGCTGCTGACGAATTAAGGGTAATGCTTTAGGCAGTAGGAATGGACTAATACTGGGGATAACACCGATCCGGATCCTACCAGAGAGCGGATCATTTTCAGATCGTGCTAAATCAACGAGATCGGCAGATAAGGACAAAATATCTTGAGCGCGTTCAGCGACCTCTATTCCTAATGCGGTTGGCATTACCTTCCTGTTTGTTCTTTCTAAGAGAGGTAATCCTAATAATTGCTCTAGATCTTGTATCCCAGCACTTAGCGTTGATTGGGTAACAAAACAACGATCAGCGGCTTGGCTAAAGTGTTTTAATTCGACGACTGCGGTGAGGTATTGAAGCTGTCTAAGTGTTGGTAAGTTCATAATCGGAAATTCCACTTAATACTATCGTAATAACTTGTTGGATCTAAATTAACACAAAACGTAGACTTGTTTCCAACCTGAAGTGACAGGGCAAATAGTTTAAGAGGAAAATAGAAATGGTAAACCAAGAAGAAGTATCACAAACAATTCAAAACTTAGAAGCAGCGTTTGCTGGTGAATCAATGGCAAATAGAAAATACCTTTATTTTGCAAAACAATGCCGCGCATTAGGTGCGAATGATATTGCTGAAGTATTTGAGAAAACAGCAGAACAAGAAACGGCACATGCCTTTGGTCATCTTCAATTATTATTTCCTACCGATACCTTAACGGTTGAAAAGATGTTGCAGCTTGCAATTGATGGCGAAACATATGAATACACAGAAATGTATCCTGCATTTCGGAATACGGCACTTGATGAACGTAACGCAGCTGCCGTTGCTGAAATGGATGAGCAAATTGAAGAATCTAAGGAACATGCCGAAATGTTTGCTAAAGTATTACTTACGGCAGAAAAACGTTTTGCTGCATTAGCAAAAGTTGAAAAGCGTCATGCTCAGCACTATCAAGATGCATTAGATTCAACAAAATAAAATTAGCATATTTATATTTAAGATCAGAATTACTGGCTAATAAATGCCTGCATATATTCGCCGTGCGAAAATTTATGTTCTGATAAAAATATGAGTGTGTAAAATATGAATAGATAAACTTTAAAATTTGGAGAGTAAAAAATGAGACAGTGGGAATGTGTTGTATGTGGTTTTATTTATGATGAAGCTAAGGGCCTTCCAGAAGAAGGTATTGCACCAGGAACGAGTTGGGATGATATTCCAGATGATTGGGAATGCCCAGAGTGTGGCGTTGGTAAAGAAGACTTTGACATGGTAGAAATCTAAACCATTATTGGGGAGGCTTCCCCTCCCCTTTTAAAATGAGAGAAGATCTTATGGACCCTGTAATTATTATTGGTACTGGTATGGCAGCGTATACGCTGGCCCGTGAATTTCGTAAGCGAGATACGGAAACACCATTGGTATTAGTCAGTGTAGATGATGGCCGCAGTTATCCAAAGCCAATGTTATCTAATGCCTTAACAAAGGGTAAAACAGCAGATCAAGTTGCACTTTCTGATGCGGCTACGATGGCAACAAAACTGAATGCAGAAATCATGACTCATACTGTCGTGAGCGCAATTGATCCTAGTGCTAAAACGATTAGCCTCGGCAATGGAAAGTCACTTGCATATCAGAAGTTAGTTTTAGCTGTTGGTGCAAATCCAATACGAATTCCAATTGATGGCGATGCACCTGTTGATGTATTGTCGGTGAATAATCTTGCTGATTACACGATCTTTCGTGACAAGCTTATTGATGCACAACGTGTCGCTATTATTGGACCGGGTTTGATCGGCTGTGAATTCGCTAATGATTTACTTAATGTTGGTGTGGCGGTATCTATAATTGGCCCAAGTGCTTTACCGATGGATGCATTATTACCTGAGCCTATTGCCGAAGAGTTGAAATCAACACTTGCTAAAGCTGGTGTTGATTGGCATTTAGAGACAACAACAGAGAGCATCAATCATAGTGATA
>WTAY01000067.1 GCA_013139345.1 Methylophaga sp.
GTTTTCTCAGTCACTTTCTTCACAACATCTAAGTAATAATCTTCACGGAATTCATCAATAACGTGTTTTACATCTTCTTCATCGACACCACTGCCTAACAATACTTCTTCTGTTAATCGTAGACTTGTTTCCAACGTTTCTGACACCGTCGTAGTTGCACCATGAGTAATCAAGTCTGCACAATGAAAACGATCTCGTGCTCGTGCATGAATCGGCATATCAGCATAGTATTGTCGAACTTGAGTCACCAATCTACTCACTCTTTCAGGATCTTCAAGGGCAATGACTAACATTTTGGCATGGTCTGCCCCTGCAGACTGCAATACCTTAACTTGACTAGCATCACCAAAGAATACTGGGAACCCCTGAGCCCGAGCATTTTTTACTCGTTCCTGCTTCAAGTCCAATGCAATATATGGCACACCTGCTGCACCTAATAAGGCACCAATCCGAGCTCCTACTCGCCCAAAACCAGCCAAAATGACATGCTCTTCAGAATCATCAATAAATTCTGCATATTGATCGTCTATCGTTAAGTCTGGCTTATAAAACTTCAACAACCATACATTCGCAAGTTTAACGACAAAAGGAGTTAAGACCATTGTGAGCGTAATGATTAAAATCATCATTTGACTTAATTTTACTTCCAACACGCCCGACACTGCAGCAAAACCCAACATCACAAAACCAAACTCGCCACTTTGTGATAATAAAACACCAGTTTGCAGAGCGATATCATGTCGTGCACCGCTCACTCTCGCCAAGCCATAGACAACTGAGGCCTTAATAATCATTAAGCCTATAGCTAACAGAATAATGAGACCAAGCTGATCCCATAACAAACCAAAATCAATCCCCATACCGACCGTCATAAAGAAGAGACCAAGCAAAATCCCCCTGAAGGGCAAAATATCAGCTTCAATTTGATGTCTAAAATGTGACTCTGCTAGCATAAGTCCAGCAAGAAAGGCACCTAATGCCATGGACAGACCTACAGATTCCATAATCCAAGCAACACCCAATACCAATAATAGAGCAACGGCAATAAATACTTCTGGATCTTGACTGGCCACAATCCGGCCCAATAGTGGGTTCAGTAAATACCGTCCCGCCAGCAATAAAGCAATAATAACGCCGAAGGCATAGAGGTAATTAAACTCTGAAACAGCAGTATCGCCCCCAGCACTCCCAGCTAAGAAAGAAACCAAGGCCAATAAAGGAACAACAGCAAGATCTTGTAATAACAATATGGAAAAGGACATTCGCCCCATAACAGTAGAAATACCACCACGCTCAGCGAGTAACTTCAAACAAAATGCAGTGGAGGACAAAGCAAGACCAAAGCTGACAACAAGAGCTGCACTTGATGATAGGCCACTTGCAATGGCGATGACAAAAAGAATCGCTGCGGTAATTGATAATTGCCCTAACCCTAGGCCAACAACCATTTTCCACATTTGTAATAATTTATCGGGCTTGAGCTCTATTCCTAAAATGAAGAGCAGAAAGATAACGCCAAATTCACCTAAATGACGAATTTCATCCACTTCCGTAATAATGCCGAGCCCCCACGGACCAAGGACCACGCCAGCAGTTAAGTAGCCTAAAATGGCGCCTAAACGAATGGCATGAAAGAACGGCACAATGATCACTGTTGCCAGTAATAATGCCAAAATATCAAAAAGGTAGTGAGTGCCTGCTCCGCTCATATCTGTTTATTAATCTCTATACTGGTAATTTTTCTTGTTCAAGCATCACTGCTAAACCTTGCTTATATATATCGGCAATTAATTCATCTTTGCCGTCCGATGCTAAGACTTCAGCTAAAACCTGATAGGTTTCGCCTCTTGGTCCACACTCAAGACTAGAACGTAGATAGTCTTCAGATTTCGCCCATAGCTTATTCGCTTTAGCTAAACGGCCCAGCGTTAAAAGTAGCCATGGATTATTACTACGATCTTTTAGCCATTTTTCGGCCGTTGCTAAACGCTTAAGCAAATCATCACCGTGCAAGATAACACCATATTGATATGCGAGTGGATCACTCCACTGCTTATGCAGAAAACCTTCAATTAATGTCACGGCCTCTCTTTCTTCACCTTGTTGAATTAGCCCCGAAATATAAGGTCTGAGCAATATTTCTGTCTGACGTATTTTATTAGGTAGTTTCTGCCAAACCGATGCCATTAAAGTCCAATCTTGCTTAGCAATAGCCGCATGTAATTGGGCGGCAGATGCATCACTCGATAAAGCCTTCACATCTGAAGCAGGAAGTACGCGACGTTTGCGTAAGTCAGGTAGTACCTCTTGCACACTCTGCCATTGGTTCATATCTGAATATAACTGCTGTAATAACTGCAACACATATGGATGTTTCGGCGACACTTCACGTAAGTGCTGCAAGGTTGCTAAGGCCTGTTCTTTTTGGCCCGATTCTAATTGTAATTCAGCTTGAACCACACCTACGGCAACATCAGCACCATCTGTTGTTTCATGTGCCAAACGAAGGTAATTATCTCGACGCTCAGGTTCTTCTTGCTTTTGTGCTGCTCGTGCCGCCGCTAAATAATGTAATAAAGGTGTATCACTGTTTGATGCATGACGAAGCAATAAACGTTCAGCCTCAGCCCAACGACCTTCTTCTAAAGTAATTAAACCTCGGGTCAGTGCTCGCCCTGCTCTTTTATGTCGCTGTGACTCATTCCATGCAGCCAACTTTTGTGGTGCTTGTGTTAACAACACAGTACTTCTCAGAGCAATATAGCTCGCGACTAATAAGATTAAAAAGCCGACAGAAAATACAATGAGTGATGTTTCTAAACTCCAACCGCCATATTGCAACAGAACAAAACCTGGTTCAAAGTCTGCGATCCAAATCAATCCTGCTCCCAAGACAAGCGCCAGTGCAATAACAAGTAAGGATTTCATCGTTCAAATCCTTTTATCCAGCTTAATGATTCTGAAATATCTGGCAAAATAACGGCTGTATTTGTTGACTGTAATTCCGCCACCAAAGCCAACATAGCATCGCGATCTTCACCCACAAAATACTGTTTCAACCATTGGCTTGCTGACGCTAAACTTGCTTCAAAAGAAGATGGTTGACCACTTAATAAAGCAAAGCGAGCTGTTTCTAATTTCAGTCTCAAATTTTGATATAAAAAATAACGTTGCTCAGGTGCAACTAACACAGCGGCAGCCCCCTCTTGCTGATGACGAATCACCACCAGCGATTTAACTTCTTGCCATGCTTGATCTAAGGCTCCCTGCCAATTATCAGATGTTAATGCTTCATCCGTATCACCCTCGGTAAGCGGTGAACTCATTAATACCTGTAAATCATCAATATTATCCAAGGCACTTTGTAACTGTAATGCCATGCCATCCACATCGACATTAACAACGGAAGATAAAGCCAATTGCTCATCTGCCAATAATGCACGCAAAGGGTGTAAACGATAATCAGATAAAGCCTCTATACGGCCATCAGCCATTTCAAGCGCCTCACGTGCACCGGCGACATCACTAGCCAACAACACTCGCTGGTTAGCGATATTAAGTAAATACTCAACTTCCGCCAATGCCCAATATTGCTCAACATCACCACGTGTTATCTGTTGGCTATCACTCAAGTCTTTAATACTGTCAGCAAGTGAGATTTGTTGTGAATCTAGGCCTGATAGTTGTTTCTGAATACGCGAGTCAACATCACTCAGCGACTGTTCCAATGTTGCTGCATCAGGAATGCTTGTCATTGCCGCCGTCAAATTCTCATTAAATGACTGCTGCTGATTCCATAACCAAAACGATCCAGCCTGCAAACATAATAAAATCAGCACTGCGGCCCAAACAAAACCTGACTTAGTTTTTGTTTCATTCGCTTCAACACTGATCACATCAGCATCCTGAATGACTTCCTGTTGTGTCGTTTTATTTTCCATTGTTATATTTCCAATTTAACCAATTGTTCTAATACAGCACCATCACTTACATCAGATGTCACAATAATATGTTGAAAGCCTACTGATCCTGCATACGTTTTAATTCTCTCACTCACTACAAGCATCGGCTTATCTAATACCGTTTTCAAGCCTTTTTGTAGCAATGTATTCAAATTCTTTACACCTTCTACACTTGTGCAAACAATGCACTCAGAGCTAAGAGCATCATCACATTGTTCTGCTGATGGTGTCGGTAATGCTCGCTCATAAACCTCAAGATAATGAACCGCAGCTCCTCTTTCCACTAGGGTATTTGCTAATAACTCTCGTCCACCCTTGCCACGTATTATCAATACATTCTTGCCAACCATATCATCAAATGCAGGCATAAGCAGTAAACCTTCACTACCAATGGATTGTTCAGGCTGAATATCCACTCGTAGCCCATGCTCTCGCATACTCGCTGCCGATCCAGCCCCCACTGATACTAATTGTATCTGCTCAAGCAAGGGTTCACTTAAAGCACCAATGAAATGTACCACTGCATTTCGACTGACAAAAATAATCATATCGAGTTCAGCCAAAGAAAACGTCGGCCACTCTTTCATCGCTATTGGCACAATATCTATCACTGGAAACGGCATCGCTTGCCCACCAGACTGAAGGATCATGTCACAGAGTTTTTGGGCTTGCTGTTCAGGTCGTGTGACTAATACTTTAAGCCCGTTTAATGATGCCTTAGCTACCATATACATCCGCTAAGATTTTATCCGCACCTTGAGACAATAAGTCTTCAGCCAAAGCAATGCCTAACGCTTCTGCATCTTCTGCTTTTCCGCTCACTTCCGCACGTAACATCTCACTACCATCAGGACGGCCCACCAAGCCTCGTAGCCAGATCTCACCATTCTCTAATAATGCATAACCCGCAATAGGGACTTGGCAACCACCTGCAAGACGTTTATTCAGTGCGCGCTCAGCACTGACTGTGATCCATGTATCAGGACAACGTAATGGAGCAATTAACGCATTCACCTCATCATCATCAATGCGAGTTTCAATCCCTACCGCACCTTGACCAATCGCTGGCAAACTTTGTTCTGGCGTTAATGCACTACGAATACGCTCTTCAAAACCTAAACGCTTTAATCCTGCCGAAGCCAAAATAATGGCATCATAATCACCGGCATCAAGCTTAGCCAAACGTGTATTTACATTACCTCGAAGCGGTATCACATCTAAATCTGAGCGATCAGTACGCAACTGACATTCGCGACGTAAGCTAGATGTACCTACTTTTGCACCCAGTGGTAAGTCTTCTAATGATTTGTAAGTATTCGATACAAACGCATCACGCGGGTCTTCACGCTGGCAAACAACCGGCAAATGCAAGCCTTCAGGAAACTCAACCGGAACATCTTTCATTGAGTGCACCGCAATATCAGCATCCCCCGCCAACATGCCTTGCTCCAGCTCTTTAACAAACAAACCTTTGCCACCCACTTTAGCCAAAGGTACATCAAGAATTTTATCGCCTTGCGTACTCATTTTCACCAACTCTACTTGCAAGTCAGGGTGCAACTTTATTAACTCATCACGTACAAATTCTGCCTGCCATAATGCTAAAGGGCTTTTGCGTGTTGCGATTTTTATAATTCTATTTGTCATTTAATTGTCCATATTTATATATTGACCACCGAGACACAGAGGAAAATATAATATTCTTATATATACTCAAATTACTTGAAGGTGCAGGCTTACAACTCCCGTCATTCTCAAATGTTTTTATCGAGAATCTATTATCTTAATCAGATCCCAGCTAGAAGCATACTGGGATGACGGAGTAAAAAACCTACATCTTAAATTATTAGGGGTCTAAACTCGGTGTCCCTGTGGTTTTTCTTTCTATAATTAAGTCGAATTCTATCATTTCTTCCATGATTCCCGAATAAGCACGTTATAATTCCTTTTTTATTTTTAAATTCCAAGACTTGAACTATGGCCGCGCCTAAGAAAAAACTATCATCTGCTCGTCTCACCCAACCAACAAATGCGTTTGTTGAAGAGTTCACTGCATCCGTTCAGTTTGACCAACGTATGTACAATCAAGATATTCAAGGTTCAATTGCACACGCCACAATGCTTGCCAGTGTTGATGTTTTAACAAACGATGAACGCGATCAAATCATTGCCGGTTTAGAAACAATTCGCACTGAAATTGATAATGACGAATTTGAATGGTCGATTGCACAAGAAGATGTGCATATGAATATCGAAGCACGATTAATCGCACTCATTGGTGACGTCGGTAAAAAGTTACACACAGGCCGGTCACGAAATGATCAAGTTGCAACCGATGTTCGCCTCTATTTGCGCGATATGATTGCCCCTATCAAGTCAGAATTACATCGCCTACAAGATGCGTTATTAATGGTTGCCGAACGTGAAGCCGACACAATCCTGCCTGGTTTTACTCATTTACAAGTCGCTCAACCCATTACGTTTGGTCATCACATGATGGCATGGTATGAAATGTTAGTGCGCGATACTGAACGTTTAGAAGATTGTGCAAAACGTGTTAACTCATCACCACTTGGTGCCGCTGCATTAGCGGGAACAACCTTTCCTATCAACCGTGAAATGACAGCTGAGTTACTTGGTTTTGATCGTATCTGCTTAAACTCTCTGGATGCCGTGAGTGATCGTGACTTTGCCATCGAGTTCAACAGCTTTGCTTCTATTTTAATGATGCATTTATCACGCTTTTCAGAAGAGCTTATTATCTGGTCATCAGCACAATTTAACTTTGTTGATTTGGGTGATTCATTCTGCACCGGCTCATCGATCATGCCGCAAAAGAAAAACCCAGATGTGCCAGAGTTGATTCGTGGTAAAACCAGCCGTGTTTACGGAAATATGTTCAACCTATTCACGTTGATGAAAAACCAGCCACTGGCTTACAACAAAGATAATCAAGAAGATAAAGAACCATTATTCGACACGATCGACACATTATTAGGGTCGTTACGTGTTTATGCCGACATGATGGGTGCCATTACAGTCAAACCCGAAAATATGCGTAACGCCGCTTTACGTGGATATGCAACCGCGACCGATTTAGCCGATTACTTAGTACGTAAAGGCGTTGCCTTCCGTGATGCTCACGAAGTTGTTGGTTTATCTGTTGCCTATGGTATTAAACATAATCAAGACTTATCAGAAATGAGCCTAGAAACGCTACAAAGCTTTTCTGATCATATTACTGATGATGTATTTGATGTTCTTACTCTTGAAGGTTCAGTAGCCGCACGTGATCACTTGGGTGGAACAGCACCTAATCAAGTTCGCTCTGCTATTCGTTATGCTAAATCTCAACGCAATGATTAAAACATAACCATTAATCAAACTATCATATAGGTCAGTCTATGCCTTTAGTAACTATCTCTATCTTAAAAGGGAAATCGCCAGATTACATTGAAGCCGTTGCAGATGGTATTAACTCCGCTGTAATTAAAACAATGGGCTTTCCTGATGATGATCGATATCAGGTTATTCATGAAGTTGAGCCTAGCAGGCTTCAGTTTCAACAAAGAACTGGAGATAGAGTAATGATGCACCTTGTGATGCGTGCCGGACGCTCTAATAAATCAAAGCAAGCTTTTTACGCTAAAGTTGTTGAAAATCTTAAAGCAGATCCAGGAATTGAACCTAAAAATGTATTAATCACGATTACTGAGAATCATGATATCGACTGGTCTTTTGGTGACGGTGTCGCACAATTTGTTACTTAGCCTATTAATACAAAACATTAGCCAATAAAAAAGCGGTGATAATTTCCATTATCACCGCTTTTTTTATGTCTTCAATTTAGACTCTACATTTAGAAGCTGTAGCTTGCTCCAACATGTAATGCACGTTCTTCACCAACAAAGTAACGTTGATCACCACGGCTATTATCCGCACGCTCCGCATATTCCGTATTTAATAGATTATTAACACGGCCATATACTGTTAAATTGCTGTTAACCTTATAATTTGTTCGCAAGTTTAATAAGTCATGACCATCGTAACTAAATTCATTACCACTATCAGTGTAATAACGACCAACATGTACCCATTCTAATTCAGCACGACTTTGTGGTGCATAGTTCCAACCTAAACGGATATTAGCGACATGACGAGGTGCAGTATCCATATCTTCGCCATCAGTAATTGAGCTAGATTCATTTACTCCACCACCTAAAAACCCAGGGTTCAAGATAACATTATCAAAATCATATTGATGACGGGCATAAGTAAAACTACCACCCAAATCAAACTGTGAGCCCATTGGTACAAAGGCACTTAATTCAACACCATAATGCTTTGTTTTTCCATCTGGTACATTGTTATCACTTGAGTCACGGAAGAAATAATTTTCTTTCTTCATATAAAAGGTTGTCACTTCATATTGAATCCCTGCGCCCACTTTTCTAACACCAATTTCAATGCTATCCATTTCTTCAGAATCAGCTCTAAGTAAATCATTCGACTCTTTACGCATTCGATATAAATCAGATGTTTGAGGAGCACGGTTACCGCGAGCTAAATTGATAAAAGCACTGGTATCTTCCGTTAAACTTTGCACAAGTCCAAGTTTAGGAATAAAGTTATTAAACGTATCAGTACGGTCACTAGGTCGGAATAATGTTTTACTACCAGGCATTAAACCATCAGCTGTTTTATTATCATATTCATAACGCGTATGCTCAAAACGGGCACCTACAGTTACCCGCGTTTTTTCTGCTAACTGCCATTCTGTATGAACATATGGTGCAACAACAGTTGCATCAACATCATAATCATAATGAACACCTGGTGCGTACTTTCCAAAATAAGTCGTAGGATCTGTTTGCACTTCTGATAATGATCCCTGAGTATATTCTAAATCCATACCAGTGATTATTGTATGTCCACCATCTAAATCGAGATAGTAGGATGCTAACAAACCAACACTTTGATGCTCATTCTCTTCAAGCGATTTGCCCGGTAAAAAGTGCATTAAGAATTCCATTTCGGTATGACGCAAATATGGTGTCAAACTGAAGTAAGAATTATCACTCAACTCATGATCCCAGCGTGTTGCTAATCGTGCAGATTTTACATTACGGTATGCTTCTGGATCTTCATTTGTTTTTGATGCTTCAGTATCTTTGTATGCTTCATCTCCATATTCATAGCCGGCAGTTTCCTGATTGAGATTTGCAGCAGAAAATGTTGTTTGAAAACTATTTTCATCACCTAAATAATCATGACGGAACGTTATTTTTTGTTGATCAAATCCTGAATCATCAATCCAGCCACCATCATGAGTTCCATTCACACTTAAGCGGTAACCATGGGCACCTTCTGTATTGCTGACTGTTCCTTTAAACTTATATAGGTCATGAGGGCCGACAGAAACATCAACCTCGCGCTCAAGTTCTAACGCTGGTGCACGTGTTAATACATTCACTAAACCATGTACAGCATTTGAACCGTATAGAGCACTACCTGGGCCACGAACAACCTCAATACCACCCGCTTGCTCAGCACTCACCTCAAATAAACCATTTACATTAGCAAAGCCCGCTGCACGTAACGGAACACCATCTTGCATATAAAGAAATGCACCAGCACCTGCACCACCAGTTAAAGCAGGAGAACGAATTGCAGTTAGATGTTCTTGACCATTACCACGCTGAACCATTACACCCGGTAGTCGGTTCATCACTTCAGTAATGTGATCTGCGCGAACTAAATCAATATCTTCTGCAGAAATTTTCCCCGTATTACCAGCCAAATCTAACAGTGATGTTTCAGATCGCGTGCCTGTTACAACAAGCTCATCTAAACTAAGGCTAGAGTCAGCAAAGATAAGCGGTGAGGCTGATGCGCTTGCTAGCGCAATGAGAAATGGCAATTTTCTAAGGGAATACATGTTTAATACATCCAAGAATTTAAGTAGTTAATTAAAAATAGGTCAGAATTCTCTCATATTTACACTTCATCATCATCAGGAAATTACTGAGTTACACTTGAAAAGACGCGTTACAACCCCCATCTCTTGATCCAAATCAATTTTAATGCAGAAAAAAAGACTCCATGGAATACAAAGACTATTACAAAATCCTCGGTGTCCCTCGGGATGTTTCAAAAGAGGACCTTAAAAAAGCCTATCGTAAACTGGCTCGAAAATATCACCCTGATGTAAGTAAAGAAGCCAATGCCGAAGCCAAGTTCAAAGAAGTTGGCGAAGCTTATGAGGCGTTAAAAGATCCTGAAAAGCGTGCTCAATATGATCAATTTGGCTCTAACTATCAAAATGGTCAATCGTTCACGCCTCCTCCAGGTTGGGGACAACAAGGCAGCGCAGGTGCGGGTAACTTTAGTAGCTTTTTTGATAATATGTTTGGTGGCGGCATGGGCGGTGGCGGCGGTAGAGATAACTTCTATGCCCAAGGTGAAGATGTAAACACCAAGATCACTATTACGCTTGAAGATGCATTTCAAGGTGCCAAGAAAACGATTCGCCGACCAAGTGGTTCAAATCAAACCGGCACTTTGAATGTGAAAATTCCTGCTGGTATTACCACCGGCAAGAAGATTCGTCTTTCTGGTCAAGGTATGGCGGGCATGGGCAATCAGCCAGGTGATCTGTTCTTAGAAATTGCTATTGCACCTCATGCTCATTATCGCCTTGAAAATAAAGACATCTATCTCGATCTTCCTATAGCACCATGGGAAGCGGCATTAGGTGCTAAGGTTACAGTGCCAACATTGGCGGGTAAGATTAATTTGAAAATCCCTGCTGGTGCAAAAAGCGGCCAGAAGATGCGTCTAAAAGGTCGAGGTTTACCTAGCAAAGAAGCAGGCGATCAATTTGTTGTTTTACAAATCATGACACCACCTGCTGATAGTGATACAGCTAAGCAGCTATACCAACAAATGGCAGAAGAGTTAAACTTTAACCCTCGCGAAACACTGGAAAACCTTTAAGATAAGACTAAACCTTCACCACCCTGACCAACTGAATTATTTAGGAAGCACTATGACTGCATTTAAAACATCACTTGTATGGCTTGCTGGTATCAGCCTGCTACTTCAAGTTGCCGTAGCAGCATTACCCTTTAGTTGGTTTGAGGGTGATGAGGAAATGCCATCTTTGGCGCCTATGTTAGAGCAGTCAAAACCGGCCGTTGTTAATATTGCCACGAAAAGTCATGTGCCGATCCGTGACAACCCATTACTTAATGATCCTTTCTTTCGAAAGTTTTTTAATATTCCTGAGCAACAACCTCGCCACCGCACCAAACAAAGCCTAGGTTCAGGTGTGATTTTTGATGCTAAGAAAGGGTTAGTACTCACCAATAATCATGTCATTCATCGTGCTGATGAAATCACCGTCTCTCTGACTGATGGTCGGAGTTTTCAGGCAGAACTTGTCGGCAGTGATCCCGCTACCGATGTTGCCCTAATAAAAATCCCAGCAGAACATCTTTCTGCATTGCCTTTAGCGGATTCCGACAAACTTCGTGTTGGAGACTTTGTGGTTGCCATTGGTAACCCTTTTGGTCTTGGCCAAACAGTAACGTCAGGTATTGTCAGTGCATTAGGTCGCAGTGGTTTAGGCATCGAAGGCTATGAAAACTTTATTCAAACAGATGCATCCATTAATCCCGGTAATTCCGGTGGCGCACTTGTAAACCTTAGAGGTGAACTTGTTGGCATTAACACCGCAATATTCTCACCCGGACAAAAAGCCGGAAATATCGGTATTGGCTTTGCCATCCCAAGTAATATGGTCAAACAAATCACCGACCAACTTATTGAATATGGTGAAGTGCGTCGCGCTCATTTAGGCGTACAAATGCAGGATATTAATGATGAACTAGCAAAAGCCTTTGATATCGAATCAGATGGCGGTGCCGTTGT
>WTAY01000042.1 GCA_013139345.1 Methylophaga sp.
AAAGCTCGTCATCCCCGTGAAAACGGGGATCCAACGATAGTGGTAATTTTCACTGCCCATGGATTCCCATTTTCATGGGAATGACGAAGTAAGAAACATGCACCTTCATTGATTACGGGTATATACCAGATAACACGAAAAACTTAGAATTCAAATCGTGTTCAGCATTCATACAGTTAAAGCTTAGTATTATAAATCCCAACATCTATTTATTATTTAAGGAATGTTTACATGGTGTTTAAAAAACAAATTTGGATTTTTATCCTATTCATTATTAGCACCCCAGTAACTTCCTTTGCAGATAAGTTGGCCGATGACTACCTCAGCTATGAAAAAGCTGCTAAGCAGGCCTATATGGATGGCGATTACGAGAAGTCTATAAAATACTATGAGGAGTCACTGCCTCTAGTACTCAATATTGCTCACAGAATGAAGAAGCAATCAGCTTATGAACTAGCGGCCTCACACTATTCAATGATGAGCGCAGTCTTGGCTGAAGCAGATCAAGATGAAAGAGCACTAGAGTTTCTAAAAAAAGCGATTGATTATTCAATAAAAATGAACATTGTCTGGTCTACTAACTCAACGCTAAAACATGCGACAACGTTGATCGTATCGAACTACCAAGAACAGGGAAAGCTCGAGAAAGCCAAAGAATATACGAATAACTATTGCAACTACGTTCAAAGTCTACAAGCGACACCAACGCTCACCGCCGAACTAAATGCCTGCTTAGCTAATAAGGCAAAACTCAATGAAGATCATAACCGTGCTTTGCAATATTACTTAAAAGCATTGAAAATAAATGAGACCATATTTGGTAAAAACCACAAAGTTACAAGTAGTAACTACCAATCTATAGGCTTTCAATATAATGCATTAGCTGACTATATTCGTGCTATTGAGTACCAACAAAAAGCATTAGAAGGATTCCTATACCTAAACCTCGATTACGCACCTGAAGTGGCAATATTATACAAAAGCCTTGGTATCTTGCACCAACAAATAGGAGACACCCCAACATCATTAGACTACTTCAATAAAGCACTCGTGCTTATAGAAAGAGATAATGGTAAAGCTCACATTAATAATGCGTCCGTCTATAGCAGCCTTAGTTCTTTGCATCACCAATTAGGTGACCATAAAAAAGCATTGTCTTATGCTCATAAGGCATTACAGATTACAGAAAAAGCCATTGGTAAATATACGGCAACATCAGCCAATATTTATTACAAAATAGGCATGTTTCATTTTGGTATGGGTAAATGGTCACAAGGTATTAACTATCACAAACAGTCATTAGAGATCAGACAAAAGGCTCTTGGAGACAAACATCCCGACACAGCAAAGAGCTGGGATCAACTAGCCTTTGGCTATTTCTTTTTGGATCAAAAAGATTTAAAAGTACTCAAGTATTATAAAAAATCCTTAGAGATTAATAAATCTATTTGGGGTGAATCTCATATGAATACGGGAGAGTCTTATTACAATATGAGCTTCCCATTAATGCTTCAAGGTGATTGGGCATCAAGTTATGATTATGCAAAGAAATCGTTTGATATTTATATAACATCACAAAACAAACGCTTTGAAATGCTAAATTTTAAGCAGAAGCAGGAATACCAAAAGAAAAATGAAAAGCTTGTAGGGATTCTCTTTCAAAGCGCTTATTTAAAGCTTATGTCTTTACTTCAAGAGCAGAAAATGGATGAGGTTAATCAGCTGGTTCCTACCGTTTTCAATGACTGGTTAAACTTTAAAGGCAGTTTGTATAATAATGAGAATGCCATCGTTACGCTATATGAAAATACGACAGATAAAAAGGTTCGGGCAGAAATTGATGCCTTAACAAAGCAAAAACGACAGCTTGCCAAACTGTATCAAACACTGCCCAAAACAAAGGCTGAAAGAGCAGGCTATCAACAACAACTCATTAATGCTGAAAATGCCATTACCGAAAGCGAGCAGCGTCTCAGCAAGAAAGCAACGTCCTTTGAACAAGCAAAGGGCCTCCAAACTATCCGGTATGAAGATATCCGTGACAACCTAAAAGAAGATGAACTTTATCTTGATTATGTTAAAGCCGGTAAATTCTATTACCTATTCACACTAAACTCAGAAGATGTGTTTACCTTTAACCAAATTGGATTTGAAGACTCAGCTAAAATAGACCAATTAGTGGCTAATTTTAGAAAGGATACAAAGAGTATTGCTTTAAATAAAAACTTATCTGCCAAACAGCTCGCATCACTAAAAATAAGTTCTCAAAAAACATTGTCAGAGTTGTACCAACTAACACTGGTAACGCCACTCAAAATATTTGTGGAGGACCTTTTGGAAAAACCTAAAAAATTCATTATCTCTCCAGATGGTGCCCTACGAGTTGTTCCCTTTGAAGCTTTCTATAATAAAAAGACAGGCAAATACTTGTTAGAAGAAAAAAGCATTCGCTATATTCCATCAGGTAAAGAGCTGGTTCGTTTATACCGTTATGCTGAGAAGAAAAAGAACAATAAATCTATTGTCCTGTTCAATAACCCTGACTTCAATGCAAAGGGCACGACTGCTAAAGAAGCATCAATGCTAGACACTCCTAACACCTCTCGCTCTGCGGTTGTAAAGTCTCTATACAAAATGCGTTTTGCTGCCCTTCCAGGCACAAAGGAAGAAGTTAAAAATATTAAGCCTCTTCTTAGTAAAAGTAAGGTTAAAGACTTTAGTGAAACCTCGGCAAGTGAAAAAAACCTCCTTAAGGTGAAGCAGCCTAAAATTTTGCATGTTGCCACACACGGTTTCTTTCTTAATGATGAGACAATTCCCAATCCGATGCTAAGGTCGGGCATTGCATTAAGTGGGGCGAATGCCAGTGCAGTGAAAGGCAAGGGAGATGGTATTGTCACGGCACTTAAGCTATCAGGACTTAACCTAAAAGGCACTGAGCTTGTTGTCCTTTCAGCCTGTGAAACAGGTGTGGTAGACATCAACTCAACTGAGGGTGTCAGTGGTTTAAATAAAGCTTTTATTCAAGCAGGTGCTAAAAATGTAGTGATGTCATTGTGGGCAGTTGCAGATAAAGAAACTGTCGAGTTGATGAGCGGGTTTTATAAACAAATGCAGTCAGAAGATGACTATGCAGATGCCTTAAGAAACAGTAAATTAACAATGATAAAACAAGGGCTTCACCCCTATTATTGGGCCGCATTTATTATTAGTGGCGCTAGGTTATAATACGGCTTTTATTTTTTAGTTATAAAACTTTTTAGGGATACAGTTTTCGTGATTAACAAATCGATTTTGATCATCGTTGTATGTTTGTTTTCTTTAGGGGGCTGTGCCCAAAAAAATCCCCTAGAGCATCAATCATTTGTCTCTCAAGATGCAGAGAAGATACAAAAACAAAAGTTGATAAAACTTCCCGGCTCCCAAGAGTTCGTCTCTTTCCAAGAAGAAGGGATCCATGTACTCAACAACGGTATGATCTACATTAAGGTAGACGGTCGTTCCATTCTCTCTATTTTAGATGACGTGGCCTTCACTAAGCGCTTTAACTATACCGTTCTAGCAGAACTTCCTGATACTCGAATCAAAATATATGATGCTAATAGTGATGATTTAGATTGGGAAACAAGCAAAGGTCGCATGTTTTCCTCTCTTCGTGACCTTCTAACCTTCTTAGAAAAGTTTATGAATAATGATGCAGTCTGTTCTGGTTGTAACTATAGAATCGCTGATATTGATGATGGCATTGTTAT
>WTAY01000251.1 GCA_013139345.1 Methylophaga sp.
CTTTTGGTTTTAAACAGTTGAGTATCAGATGACGTATCCATACATTAAGTAAATGGTTGCCTTTGGTTTTGCCCATTTGATAATTAAATAAGCCATCCTCTGAAAGCCCTTCTAACTGCCCTACTAATTGATAGTGTTCAATCTCATAGTCAAATGCGAGTGGCGTTAAAAATGACTCTGGGTAATCTGGCAATAATTTATCCGTAAATTCTTCCACCTTATCGCTTTGATCGGAAAAGACCTTTTCACCTATCTGTCCTTGAGGTAGCACGCCTGTCGCCTTAATCACGTTGAGTGCATCATTAAGATCTTTATCTTGTAAGCGATATGTTAATAACTGCTGGCGAAGTGACCATGCTTGCAAGCCATCAAGAGCAAAGGGTTCTCGTGTTTCTAATTGGTCATCATCAGTTTCAAGCCGTAGCCCTAATCGCTCTTGCAATAAATAACGTGCGGGGTGACTGAAGAATTTAAGGAGTTGATTCAGGTTAATATTTTTCCATGAGTCATCTGCATCTGGCAAGGCATTTTCAAACCAGTTATTTTCCGTATTAATGTCTTTTTTATCTGGGGGGCAATGTGCTGTGACATAGCTGAACAATTTCTCATCCGTTTGATCAAAATAGCGTCGACTAAAGGCTTGTAATGGATGCTGTGTTAAAACCTGTTGCCAAACATCTGAGTTTTCATCATCTTCTGTTTCAAAGCTTTGGCGTAATACATCGCGTAAATCACTGACTAATACGGAAGGCGGGATCAATGCATTATCACTAATGCTTGAGCCTACATAGCTAATATAAAGGTGTGATTGTGCTGAAAGTAATGATTCTAAAAATAAGTAACGGTCATCGTCACGGCGACTACGGTCCCCTTTTCTAAAGTCATAGGATAGTAAGTCAAAGCCTGCGGTTGGCTGCCTGCGTGGATAGCTTTCATCATTCATTCCAATCAAACACACAACGGGGAATGGAATGCTTCGCATCGGAACCATGCCACAAAATGTAACGCCATGGCCCATAAAACGGCTCAATGTCTGACTACTATCTAAATGACCATTGAGCCATTCTTCGACAAGATCAATGTTCATCGGGTTATCGAACTGTGCCAATGCTGTCGTTTCTACTAGTGCATCTAGTGATTTTCTAATCACTAACAATTCGGTTTCATCACTGCCTTGCTCTGCTGTGGCAACAAAAAAATCATCTAACAGTCGTAATAAATGCTGTTGCCATTGCTCCGCATTAAACATGCCTTTCAAGCGTTTACGCCAACGATCAAGCTTATCAACAAAGGCACATAATTGAGCCATTGTTTCAGCACGTTCGCCACTAATGCCATCAAAACCTAATTTATCATCGAATAGGCCCCAGTTTTCAGCCTCCATATTGAGTGGCATGGCATAACCTAATAACAAACGGTCTAAACCTGCTCGCCATGTGTTGGCTTCTATTTCCGGCAGGCCTAGGCTCGCTTTATCTTCGGCAGACAGTCCCCAACGTGTTTGCGTGTCTCGTAACCATGTTCGAATAAGTTCTATTTGGTCTTCATAGAGTGAAAAGCGCTTTTGAATTGCAGGGCAGTCTAATAATGCCATCACCGTCTCAACATCAAACCGAGATTGAGGTAAATCTAAAAGACTCGCAAATGCAGAAAGTACTGGGCTTTGTCGTTGAAGCCCTCCGTCCGCAATGCCATGAGGAATGTAATGTTCTTTTGATGCACAGGAAAAGACTGCATCTATCCACGGAGTATAAAGCTCAATGTCAGGAGTCATTACAACAATATCTGTCGGCGATAAATCTGGGTGACGCTCAAACAATGCTAACAATTGATCATGTAACACTTCAATTTCACGCATGGCACTATGACAGGAGTGAATCATGATTGAGTCATCGTCATCTGCTATTACATGCTTATACTCATCGCTGTTAACATCTCTTAGCGTATAAATATCCTGTTGCAATAGCCCCAATAAGTGTTCATTTTCAACCGGCATAAAGAGAGATTCTTCTTCCGGTTGTGTCTCTTGTAACTGATCAAAAAACTCTTGCCCTTGTTTACCTAAACTCGCTAATAATGGATGACCACTGACTAAATAATCAGCCTGTTCAGGTGAATCAATTAACCGTTGTGTTTGTGTTTTTTGATCGACAAGATCACCCCAATACTCTTCACTGGGTGATAGAAAGTACAAGGTAACATCACAATGCCTTGCCATGAGCTTAAATAAATCTAAATACACGGGAGGTAATGCTGAAATGCCAAAAATAGCCATGCGAGAAGGTAGCTGGGCGGGACGTTGTTCAATTGATGATAAATACGTTTGCAACTGAACCAGTAAGTTTGCCCGATGCATCGGTATATCATCGCCATCAGTCAGCTGTTGCCACAACATTGCCTGCCAGTGTGGCTTGTCACCCTGCTCCCACGCTTGGATCCAATCAGGGCGATACATAAGATATTGATCAAAGGTATCAGCGATACGATGAGCCAAGCCATAACGCTTTAAGGGTTCATCAGTCTGACCGAGATAGGCATCTATTGATTCAAACCCAGCCAGCTCTCGACATTGTGGTAATAGTTCAAACAATCGCCATGTCATCGCATCCGTCGAAAAAGAGGACTGTTTAGGAATATTAGGTAATAACTGTCGGAATAATGCCCAGATATAGGCGGAGGGATATGGGAAATCAATATGACTAACAACGCCATGAGATTGAGCTAGAAACAATGATAACCAGCGAGTGAGTTCATTACTCTGAACAATCACGGTTTCAGCTTCTAATGGCGGTAAAGGCTCTGACTGCTGTCGTTCGGCAAGGTGCGCCGCTAACTGCACCATATTATTACTATAAACAACCTTAAACATGCCCGACGCCTTTCCTTTTGTGAAGTAATATCATACGTGAAGAAACCAAGCGTTACACTATCTTTAAACCGTAAAAATTAGGCTTATTATTTAATTTAAGAAAAATCATTATTTCATCCGTAGAAATACTCTACAATTACCCCTTCTAACTCAAGTAATAGCACCTATGGCAATTAGCTCAACGATCAATAAACTATCTCTTAATATTGCCAATATGGATAGTCATTATTATGAAAGCCATGACTTAACGGTTGCACAGCACCCTTCTGAAACTGATTTTCGTTTTATGATTCGGCTAATTGCATTTATGGCCAATGCCAGTGAGCGACTTAGTTTCACTAAAGGAATCGCCAGTGATGATGAACCAGATCTCTGGCAGAAATCACTGACTGATGAGATTGAACTATGGATAGACTTAGGTCAACCCGATGAAAAAAGAATTCGTAAAGCCTGTGGCCGTGCCAAACAAGTGATTATTTATACCTACCATGAAAAAAAAGCGACAGTATGGTGGCAACAACAAAAAGAAAAGTGCCAGCGCTTTAAAAACCTCAAGGTTATTCATATTAACGCTGAAGGTGTAGAGGCAATGCTGAAACGCTCAATGCAACTGCAATGCAATATTCAAGATGGAGAAATCTATTTAAGTGATGATAATTTCAATTTCACTGTAACAATGGACAGGCTTTAAGCTTTATTGGAACTATCCCCCTCATCCCAACCTTCTCCCTCAAGGGAGAAGGAGCAAGGTCTTACTCCCTCTCCTATTGGAGAGGGCTGGGGTGAGGAGATAAAACTAAGGATTGAAACGCGTTTTGATACATTTCGTCAAAAAGACACAGGATTCACCTCGTCATTCCAGTATGCTTTTAGCTGGAACCTGCTCAAGACAATAGGTTCTCGATAAAGCGTGTACTCAGCTTGATTGGTTAACACTTGAGAGTAGCTCGAGTTATAAGCGATGCTTCTTCAAATAGTTTAGGCTCACCTAATATAGGTTGGGGCTTAATCGTGTCACTTTATCAACGGTTATTTTGTCTTGCCAATCCCTAATAGTTTCAAAAAGAACTTTTCAAAAACAGGTTCTGATGATCCTTTTTTCATTTTATAAATAAAGTATTTCTCGAAACCTATTTTGGCTATTCGTACCCATTTACCTTTTTTCATCCACGCTGTATTACGTGGTGGAATTTGAGGCATAGCAACAAAAGCAGCACCAGAGTGGCCTAAGTCAGCCAAACAAATCGCATTCCATGTTGCTTTAGCATGCACTTCTTTGCCTTCAATAACCGCTTTAATATTCTCGACTGAAGCCGTTGCCATACTCTCAATCATATAGCCTGTTTTAGGTGCGCCAACCGGTAAAGGGGTTGCTTCAACAGGAGCAATAGCAATGCAGACACCAACGCCGTATATATTGGGATATTTGGGATTACGTTGATACTCATCTACTTTAATAAAACCACGAGGGTTTACCGCCTCATCACCTAGGTTGGCAACACAATCAACACCTTTAAAAGCAGGTAACATCATGGAATAGTTGAAAGGGAGTTGGTGAGTTTTAATGGTTTCGGCTTGATCATTCACTTCTTCAACAATCATTTTACCTTTAGTTACTTTTGATACTTTGGCATTTGTAATCCATTTAATATCATTGTTTCTAAATTCTGATTCTAATAGACCTTTAGAGTCACCAACACCACCTAAGCCAAGATGACCGATATAAGGTTCTGAAGTAACAAATGTCATGGGGACTTGATCACGAATTTTAGCTTTACGTAATGCACGGTTCATAATGAAAGCAAATTCGTAAGCGGGTCCGTAACATGATGCCGCTTGAACGGCTCCAACAACGATTGGGCCTGGTTTTTTAACAAAGTCTTGCCATGACACATACGCTTTTTCTGCATGGTCAACACTACAAATTGATTCTGTATGGCCTTCAGGACCTAAACCCTCAATGGCTTCAAAGTCTAATTTTGGGCCTGTTGCAACAATTAAAAAGTCATAATTTAATGTTGTGCCATCGCCTAAAAGTACCCGGTTTTCTTCAGCTTTAATCTCATTGACACCGGCTGATGAAAAGGTGATTCCTTTTTTCGACAAATAAGGTTCGATATCGAAACTTATATCTTCACGCTTTCTCCAGCCGATAGCAACCCAAGGGTTACTCGGTACGAAATGAAAGGCGGGGGTGTTTGAAACAACTGTAATATCATGCTCTTTCCCTAGTGCTGCCCGAGCCTCATACGCAGCAGGTAATCCACCTGTGCTAGCTCCGATTACAATTATATGTGCCATCCTGACCTGACCTCTTGCTATATTAGAAAATGATGATGTTTAATTATTACACTTTAAACCAGTGAAAGCTAGTGTACTGTTTTGGACTCAGAATTTGCTCGCGGTGTAGCAGAAAATAGTCGTGTTACATCCACTTTATCAAACTGATAATGTTCGTTGCAGAACTCACAAGCCACTTCAATTTTGCCTTGTTCTTCTAATAATGCCTTTGCATCATTCTCACCCAACAAACCAATTGTTTCTCCAACACGTTCTCGTGAACAATTGCATGAGAAACTCAAATCTGTTGTTGCCAGTAATCGACATTCTTCTTCATGGAATAGGCGATGAAGTAATGTACCAGCTCCTAGTTCTAATAACTCCATAGGTTTAACCGTTGAAGCCAAGTGACTGATGCGAGACCAGTGTTCTTCATCTTCTTCTTTATCGTGATTATCAGTGCTTGGTAATTGTTGTAAAAACAAACCCGATACCGACTTAGAGTCAGCCGCCAGCCAAATACGGGTATCTAGTTGCTCTGATTGTTTGAAATAGGTTTCTAATACACTTGAAATAGAGTCGCCTTCTAAGCTCACAACACCTTGGTATGGCTGTTTTGAACCTTCTACATCAATAGTAATTGCTAACGCACCCTCACCCATCACTTCAGACAAGCTCGCATCATCAGCCACGTCACCATCCCACTGTGCAAATGCTCGTAGAGTATTTTCGCTGGTACATTCCACCATCATTAATGTCACAGGGCCTGATGATTTAATTTGAAGGACTAAGCGACATTTAATTTTTACTGTTGCTGCTAATAGTGCGGCGGCAGCCATCATTTCACCAAGTAGGCGCTCAATAGCAGCAGGATATTCACGGCGGGATGTCACATGCTGCCAGCTCTCAGTCAAATGCACCCATTCACCACGAATAGCGGCATTATCAAAGATAAAGCGTTGTAAATTATCAGACTGGAATTCAGCTGAATCTGATGTTGTATCGTTCATAGTTTTTTCCAAAAAAAATGCTGGATAGATGTGTCTACCCAGCATTTTAACTTAGCTATGACATTTCTGCCGATTGAGTTATTACTTTGTTAACGTTAACAGTAACTCATTTAAGCGTTTCACATAGCTTGCAGGATCTTCTAAAGAGCCACCTTCAGCTAAAAGTGCTTGATCAAACAAGATTGAAGACCAGTCTGCAAAACGTGAATCATCTGACTCTGCTTTCAAACGTTCAACCATTGGATGCTCTGGGTTCAATTCAAAGATAGGCTTAGTATCAGGCCCTGTTTGCTGACCAGCCGCCTTAAGCATACGCTCAAGGTTCGCGCTCATATCATTATCATCAGCAACTAAACATGCTGGAGAATCTGTTAAACGATGTGTAATACGCACATCTTTTACTTTATCACCCAATGTTGTTTTAACGCGTCCAACTAAATCTTCGAAGTTTTTATCTGTTTCTTCTTGTGCTTTTTTCTCAGCTTCATCTTCAAGCTCACCAAGATCTAAGTCACCTTTAGCAACAGATTGAAGTTGCTTATCATCAAATTCAGTTAATGAGTTTGTTAACCATTCATCAACGCGATCTGCAAGCAATAATACTTCGATACCTTTCTTACGGAAGACTTCAAGATGTGGGCTATTTTTAGCAGCGGCAAAACTTTCTGCTGTGATGTAATAGATCTTATCTTGTTTATCAACCATGCGACTAACGTAGTCTTCAAGAGATACAGTTTGCTCTTCTGATCCTGTTTCAGTCGTTGAGAAACGCATTAATTTTGCTAATGCATCTTTATTAGCAAAGTCTTCACCAGCGCCTTCTTTAATGACCTGACCAAATTCTTTCCAAAATTCAGCATATTTCTCAGCATCATTATTGGCCATTTTTTTCAATTCGCCCAAGACTTTCTTCACTGATGCAGCACGGATGCTATCAATGATTTTACTACCTTGTAGAATTTCACGAGATACATTCAATGGCAAGTCATTAGTATCAATAATACCTCGAACGAATCGTAAGTAACGGGGCATTAATTGATCTGCATCTTCCATTACAAATACACGTTTCACATACAGTTTTAAACCATGGCTGCTATCACGATCCCATAGATCAAACGGTGCTTTCGATGGAATGAAAAGTAATGACGTATATTCCGTTTTACCTTCAACTTTATTATGACTCCAGCTTAAAGGATCTTGGAAGTCATGAGAAACCTGTTTGTAGAATTCTTTATAGTCATCATCACTGATTTCACTTTTTGATAATGTCCATAATGCGGTCGCTTTATTGACTGTTTCTTCTTCTAAAACAACAGATTCATCAATATTTCCATCTTCATCTGGAGTAGCCTCTTTTGTCATCACAATCGGTAGATTGATATGATCAGAGTATTTGCTAATGATGTTGCGTAATCGCCAGCTGTTTAAGAACTCATCTTGATCTTCACGTAAATGCAATGTGATTTCAGTACCACGTTGTGGCATGTCAATTGTTTCAATTGAAAAGTCGCCCTTACCTTCAGATGTCCATTGCACACCATGTTCACTGGTTAAACCAGCACGACGTGTTTTTAATGTTACGTTGTCAGCAATAATAAAGCTTGAGTAGAAACCCACACCAAACTGACCAATTAATTGAGAATCTTTCGATTCATCACCGGTCATTTTATCGAAGAATTTTTTAGTACCTGAATTAGCAATCGTACCAATATTGGCAATCACTTCTTCACGGTTCATACCAATACCATTATCAGTAATGGTGACTGTTCTTGCATCTTTATCGAAGGCAACATGAATTTTTAATTCAGCATCATCTTCATAAAGCGCATCATCAGATAAGGCTTCAAAGCGTAATTTATCTGAGGCATCAGCCGCATTTGAAATCAACTCACGTAAAAAGATCTCTTTGTTGCTGTATAACGAGTGGATCATTAGATCCAATAATTGTGAAACTTCTGTCTGGAAACCAAGCGTTTCCTTATGTGCATCAACACTCATTAAAATGTGCCTCCATCTGGCGTATTTATTAACTTGAACTGTGCAGATGGGGGCGATGATATAAGAGTTCAAGTCATTATTATTTCTTTTTTATAACGCCCTATTTTGTACAGATTAACTTTCTTATTAAAGTAATGATTAAGGCTGTCGATAAGATAGTTATATACCCATGACAAATGAAGATGCATGTTTTTTATCTAGTCATCCCAGTAGCTTTTAGCTGGGATCTGTTTAAAACAATAGATCCTCGATAAAGCTTGTGCTCAGTTTGACTGGGTAACACTCTAGGATGACAGAGGGTAGAATCTGCATTGATTACGGGTACAGTGCAGAACTCGGAGGTTATGATGGAAATTAAATTCAGTCCAAATGTAAGAGAACTTGCTCAAGCCGATAGAAAACCAGCCAAAACAGGCGATGAAAAAGACAATGGTCGGGTTGGAATTGGACCTGAAGTGTCAGCCCTAGCTCATGCCAGAAACACCGCAAAAAAAGAGCTCAATGCCGCTATTCTAGAATCCACTATTAATGCTAACGCTGCCTCTGGCTCCCCCCAAGCATTGGTATTAAAAGCCGCTCTAGAAGGAATTAATGATGCATTGCGAGCCACAATGGGTGATAACGCGATCCAAAACACCTATGATTCTGGCTTAGATGTTAGCCCTGAGGCAACTGCTGAACGCATTGTGTCACTCAGTACTGCTTTCTTCAGCTCATATCAGGAGCAACATACCGAACTATCTCAAGAAGAGGCGTTAACGAAGTTTGTTGATTTAATTAGCGGTGGTATTGATACTGGCTTTAGTGAAGCAAGAGAAATTCTAAGTGGTTTAAATGTATTAGAAGGTGATATCGCTACGAATATAGATTCAACCTACGAGCTTGTTCAAGAAAAGTTAAACGCTTTCTTAGAAAGTTTTAATCAAGCCGAAGAAGTAGACGAAAGTAGCTAAACGATTCTTTATATTCACTGTACCCATAATCAATGAAGGTGTAGATTTCTATTTTTTGTCATCCTCGCGTATGCGGGGATCCATAAGCTGTGTAAATATCTACTATCGTTGGATTCCCGCTTTCGCGGGAATGACGGGCTTTGTTAAAATATCTGCAACTTAATTTATCATGGGTATAAACATGCTATGGTTAGTGTATCCGTATAAAGGGGCTTAACCTTATGCAGAAAAACCAGCTACGTATTCTGACTTATAACCTACATAAAGGGTTCAGCGCTGGTAATCGCCACTTTATATTGCATAAAATTCGCGATGCCTTAGTCGAATCAGATGCTGATATATTGTTTTTGCAAGAAATGCAGGGGCAACATACTGAGCACGAAAAAAAACACAAAAACTGGCCCGACAAGTCGCATTCAGAATTTCTCGCTCATGATGTTTGGCCTCATCATGCTTATGCCAAAAATGTTGTCTATGATGCAGGGCATCATGGCAATGCCATTTTGAGTAAATATGCCATTCAACGCTGGGAAAACATCAATGTTTCCCCTTTCTCTTGGGCTAGCCGTAGTTTATTACATGGTGTAATCACCTTGCCTAATAGCAGCGATGAAATACATATCATGTGTATTCACCTAGGCTTAATGGCAATGGAGCGCCGTCGTCAATTTAAAACCTTATGTAAACGAATTAATGAGCATGTCCCTCATCACGCACCTCTTATTGTTGCAGGTGATTTTAATGATTGGACGGGACAGGCAGAGAAACACTTTTCTCAACATTTAGAATTGAAAGAGGCTTACCGGACCTTACATCATCGTTATGCCAAAACATTTCCAGCATGGTTACCAGTACTAAAAATGGATCGAATTTATTTCCGTGGCCTGCATGTCACCTCATGCGAACGCCCTCATAAAAAAGGCTGGCATCGTTTATCCGATCATGCACCATTAGTGGCTACATTTACCTTATGAATATACAAAATAAAACACTAAAAGCATTACTAACAGTGCCAAACTTATTGACCTGTTTCCGTTTTGTAGCCGCACCACCCTTATTATGGTTTGCATGGTTCGGTTATGGGAATGCGTTTTTGTGGTTATTAGCGTTTACATTTTTAACTGATATTCTGGACGGCTTCGCTGCTAGGTTACTTAATCAAGAAAGTGAATTAGGTGCGTTACTTGATAGCAGTGGTGATCTCGTTATTTATGCCATTATGGCCATATCAATTTGGTGGTTATGGCCAGATATTGTCCACCGTGAATCAACGGTCATTATTCTAGCTATTACCAGTTTTGTAGCCCCAGTTATCGTTGGTGTTATTAAATTTCATAGCTTCACCAGTTATCACACATGGTTAGTGAAAATAGCTGTTGTAACGATCGGTTTGGCATTCTTTATACTGTTTATCTACGATATTGCTTGGCCGTTCCAAGTTGCCACTATTATCTGTCTTTTAGCTGCAACTGAAGAAATTGCCATCACACTCTATTTATCTAAGAAACAATCAAATGTTCGCTCACTTTGGCATGTTATTCATCAGAAATGAGTACATTCTAGTATTCAATCATGATTGCGAATAAAGACCCAATCATCACCTTCTGACATTTCAGAACTAAAGCGATAACCATCGACATCAAACTGTTTAATTTGTTCAGGCTCTTCAATTCGTTGGTCGATGATATAACGGCTCATTAGGCCCCGTGCTTTTTTAGCATAAAAGCTAATAATCTTATATTGACCATTTTTCCAGTCTTTAAACACTGGCGTTATGATTCGTGCCTTTAATTTTTTAGCTTCTACCGCTTTAAAATACTCATTCGATGCTAAGTTGATCAAAATACCATCTGTTAATTCAGCTTCAATTGATTCACGAAGTTGACTGCCCCAAAACTGATATAAGTTTTTGCCTTTATTATTGGCAAACTTAGTGCCCATTTCTAGCCGATAGGCTTGCATCAAATCCAGCGGCCGCAATACACCATAAAGTCCCGACAGAATGCGTAACTTCTTTTGCATGAATTCAAAACCAGATGCATCTAATGATTCAGCATCTAAACCCGTATACACATCACCTTTAAATGCGAGCACGGCTTGTTTAGCATTGGTTAAATCAAAAGGAGTTCCCCATGTTTGAAACCGTGCCATATTAAGCCCTGCGAGCTTATCACTTAACTTCATTAATGAAGCAATATCGGCAGTTGATAGCTTTTTCAAGTCATCAATCAGCTGTTGGGATTGCGTTAAAAACCGAGGCTGGCTCAGTTCCTTTGTAATCGGGTCAGAATCAAAGTCGAGTGTTTTCGCGGGGGAAATTACAATAATCATAAGAGTCTACGTTGAGGGTTTATCGTCTTCTGGTTCAGCATCAAGAAATGCTTCATGCTCATCAACATCCATTTCAGCTTCTATAGGAGCGTGTTCTTCTAACTTTCCCCACGTTGCAAATGGAAAAGGCTTACGATTTTCGTTATACGTCAAAAATAACAGTATTTGATTAATATAGCGTGTTAAATCAGCAGCAAATTGTCGTAAGTTTTTATTATCTTTTCCCGTAAGTAATGCAAAGAGAACTTGAATAACAATTAAGACGCCTGCCACCACCATTGAGAAATATAAGACAATCCAAAATAACACCATGTAAAGAATTCGAATCCATTGATTGGTATCTTGGAGATTCCGTTTCACTTGTTCTTGATTATTTTCAGCCATTGCTTTCACCTTATAAGTAGCTATTACACTAAGTTTTAAGGCAAACTGTACCATGAAATTTTTTGATGGGATATCACTATTGAATTCAAAAGACATTTTGTTCTATTATCATCCCCTTATAAAACTTATCATTGCTGCAAATAAAGCTTAAACACCGAGTATTAATTTACTCCCTAATCAATTAATCGAGCCATAATGAAACCCATCATCGTAATTATAGAGTCCATCACAGAATGGGTAGGCCGCACAGCCTCATGGTTAGTTTTAGCAATGGTGTTACTTATTTGTTACGACGTTGCCATGCGCTATCTTTTTCAACAAGGTTCTGTTGCATTACAGGAATTAGAGTGGCATTTATTTGCTTTAATCTTCCTTCTTGGCTCAGCTTACACCCTCAAACATGATGAACATGTCCGTGTAGATATTCTCTACCAAAGCCGGTTTCTAAGCAATAAACATCGCGCGCTCATTAATATCTTCGGTACTTTATTCTTCCTCTTCCCCTTTTGTATATTACTTTTAATCACCTCTTGGCCTTTTGTAGAAAATGCATTTTATTACAATGAAGGCTCGCCCGATCCTGGAGGTCTACCTTATCGCTATCTCCTAAAAGGTAGTTTGCTTGTCGCGTTTGGACTGCTTGTTTTGCAAGGTATTGCAGGCTTATTAAAAAACATTCTAAAACTGAGAAACACGATGGAGGCCAAATAATGGAAGTTTGGGCTTTAGTTATGTTTGCGGCATTATTCGTCTTATTACTTGCAGGTTTCCCAGTTGCCTTCACTCTTGGGGCTGTTGCATTAGGTTTTGGTAGT
>WTAY01000235.1 GCA_013139345.1 Methylophaga sp.
GTATCGCCCATTTGAAACATGTGCATGCAATGTTGATTACAAATTTCACCCATTTTGATACATTCTAGAAGAGTGTCAATCAATTCTTCTAATTTCATATCAATCGGGATCTGGTGATTCATCTTACTATGATCGACAGTGACTGCATTCGCACTCAATGATAGCCCTGTACCTAGCGCTGCTGACGCCATGCCCAAGCCTTTTAATATATTTCTACGTGATGCGTTGATTGCTTTTTCCACAGTGCCTTCCTCTTAGTATGTTTATTGTTAATAGCTTTCACCGATAAAGACACGCCAACTCTCTAGTGCAACGAGGAAATCATCTAAACCACAGAAAGCTTCCGATTCACCATCGTAAAGAGACAGTGCATCTTCAAGTTCAAACTCTTCATCACTTTCAAGTTCATTAGCAAAAACCCTAACTTGTTCATTATCGAGTTCAATTGATAGCGCTTTACCTACGCTACGCCAGTGTATCAGCTGGTTGAACTGCAATTTAGCGATGACTTGGCAGATCTCTTCATATTTTTCGGTACATCCCCCGAGCTCCTCGACAAACCAAAAGCCTAACGCTTCTTGACCCATACTAAAATTAGCAAGTAAGTTACCCGTTGAGGTATTACGTCGAAATTCATATTCCATAATTTTCATGCCTTAAAACATATCTAATCAAATTTTAACTCAATGCACTAAAAGGTGGGTAATAGAAGAGTCAGACGTTTGGTAAGACACGGTTAACCGTAATTTATCGCTTGAAAAGTGATACCCAAAAAGTCAAAGCCTCTGCGTACTTGAGTTGATTAAATAGCTGATTCATCTGCCAGACTGCACGCCAGTTATGCCAGCAAGTTTTAGTTAGGATTAAAATATCATCCATATAGTGATTGTAAAACAGACCATATTATCTCCTGAGCATGCTCTAAGATCTGGAAGCTTGTCAGCTTTGGGCTGTGGATTCAACCAACTAGAATCAAATAGGTTCATGATTGCATAAAAACTAATTCTGATATTCGTAAGTCCGAGAACTAAGCGACTGCAACGTACCTACAACAGTTTGTTATGTGCTTACGAGTCAACACCATCCCGTTCTGGGCGGTTTGCCTCGTTTCTAAGCTTTTTGGCATTACTTCTATCTGTTTTTTCCACACGCTTTTTCTTCTTGCGCTCATTTTTCTCAGCTACGATCTTGATTGCCTCAAGTTTCGTTAAATTAGGATGTTTAGCGAGTAATTCTTCGATCTTGCCATCAATTTTAGTCATTGGTGAACCTCATAATTTGTAAATTCAGATATTATATGTATTTATCTGCTACCGGAATGGTGAGGCACATAACGTATTTTCATCGAGCCACGCTTTTTTGTGGTTGGAGTGACCTTAAGAAATTTGCGTAGGACCTTTTATAATTTTTCATATCAATTATATCAAGAGACCTTTGCACGATAAGTATTTTTTGTCATAACAAGGTAAAAACAGTCGAAAAAGCACAATTTACTAGTGTAAATAAGCATTTTGAGACTGTTTTAATGCAGGAATGGCGGAAAAGACGACTCGTGCTAAAAACAAACAGATAAAGTCGAGTAACTATTCAATCGTTATGGCAAGTGGCGCATAAACCTACACGCTTAAAAGCAATATTTCGCTATAGTCTGACAACCTCCTTCGTACCAGAAGTAGTCATTAGTTTAATCGTTCGTTTTGGTCACTCATTCCAGAATTACAATAGCACCTAAAGTCATGTAATTAGTAATAAGGCAGGGAGAAAAGGTTAGAATTTAAATTTTACCGTTGTTCTTAGCAAATTATTATCAATAAAGAAATTATTGCCATCTGAGTCCCAATTTTCATAAATCAATGCTAAAGAAACATCTTTATGCCCCACATTACTCATAAATAAGGCAATGTCTAGGATGTTTACATCACTTTGATAATTCTTATCATCAGATGTTGCCATCATATATCCTGAGTACAAGTGTGTATCTTTATTGTAGTGATACTGAACGGTTGCTTTAAGGGCATCCATTGATGTCATATTATTAGGGTTAATAGGTGCCAGCTCTGCCCCGTATGCACCTGAGCCTAGTAAAAAGCCATAAGTATATTCAGCAAAGTTCCCATAATACTCATGTATCGTCTTTGTACCCGCTTCTTTTCCCATATGGTCGTAAGCTAACTGCAAAGTGAATTTATCAATCTCGGCACTAATTCGAGCACCTGCAAAATAGTAGTCGATAATTGATGAGGTATCATTCTCATACGCACTTTTAGATCGTGACTTCCAATAGTGAGCTTCATAAGTTAAAGATAAATTTTCAGATACTTTATTTTTATATTTCACATCTGTGAAAATCATTTTAATGGTATCTGGTACATCGTAGTACCAAAGCTGAGTGTTCAGATTCTCAAAGCTTGAGTTCTGAACGCCAACAGCCGTCATACCCCGCTCATAACTGGCTCCTAATACTTCAGACATACTTACCCATTGTTTTTTCTCATGACCATTATCCATTCCACTCATGCGATCTAAATAAAATAGATGGAAAGTATGATTATCTAGTAATTTACTCGATAAGGTGACGCCACTAAATAGGTCTTTAATGACTCGCGCATCATCTGAATATACCAGTGGTGTTTGCATACCTTGTCGACCAATTTTAAGCTTATTAATCGAATCATCGTATTGAAAATAAGCCTCACCTAGAATGGTATAGTCTTCTTCACCATTAACTAAGTTTGATTTGGCTAACGTATTTCCATCACCCGATAACGCTTGAGTAGTATAGCCGGCAAGTCGTGCCGTTATATGGTGAAATGGTTTAGTCGTATAGCCTATATGTCCCCCTACAGCCAAACCTGATGCTTTCGCTAAATATGAGATCCCATCATCGCTACGCCCGCCTGCAGAACGCATATATAAAACACTTCTAACTTCACCATCTACATCACCACTGACCACTGACTCAAATAAAGAATCGGCATGCAATGGAGTAGATAGGCTGTGCATCAAAAACAAACTAAAAGTAATCAACCAGATTTTCATCCCAAACATTTCATTCCTTTGGGCACCCACCCATTTATTCAAAAACAATTAACAACACGCTTCATTGTAAATAACTAAACAAACACTACTCAATTTAAAAACCACACTACAAAATAGGCATATTGTAGATGAATATTAGATTTCAAGAGCTTTTTAGCAAAAATAACATCAATAACAAAGGTTCTGTTCGTTTCGATCATGGATGCTATAATTAGAATTAACTAATGTTAATGGATATTAAGTAAAACGATGTTTTATGGAAAGTATAACTTCACTTCTCTCGCACTAATAATACTGCTCTTTATTAGCCCTGCAAGCTTTGCAGCTAATAGTAAAGAGACTCCTATTAAATTGATGACAGAAATATTTCCCCCTTTCCAATATAAACATAAAAATGAAGTAATTGGCGTATCTTCAGATATTGTAAATGCAATCCAAGAAGAATTAAAAATAGATAATGAAATAGAAATTCACCTTTGGTCAGAAGCAAAGGAAATAGTTGACCATAATCAAAATACCGCTTTATTTTCCATGTTAAGGACAGCAGAAAGAGAACATAAATATAAGTGGGTTGGCCCCCTATCAACAATGAAGCTCGTATTTTTCAAAAAGAAAGGCTCAGAAATAACACTCAATAACATTGATGATGCAAAAAAAGTTAGAGCAGTTGGCGTCACGAAAGGTGTTGCTAATTTCGAAATGCTTAGTAATCAAGGATTCACAAACCTTGATGTGTTAACTGACTCTGAAGATGAGGAAAATATTAGAAAATTAGTTGATGGTGAGATTGATTTATGGCCAACGCTTCTTATGGCCGGACTTTACAACTCAAGGTTACAAGGTTTATCTGGAGAAATAGAGCCTATCAAAGATGTTGTTGCCTTCAGTGGAGACTTGTATATTGCATTCAATATACAAACAGATGATGCCATCATCCAAAAATGGCAAAATGCATTTGATAAACTTAAAGAAGATAAGGTTATTGAAGATATCACTCGTCGATATGCATCTGAAAAGACCGACTTTAGTTTATTTGTAAAACTGCTTATTGGCGTCCTTTTTATAATCGCTATTGTTATTTACCACAATAGAAAACTATCACGGGTAAATAAGAAATTGAATGAACTGCAAGGTCAATTACAAGAGCAAGCAGACCGTGATCATTTAACCCAACTCTATAATCGTAGATATTTTGATCACGCAGCTTCCATTGTCGTTAAGCTTGGGAAAAGAAATAAGCAACAAACAGGTATTATTCTTATTGATATAGATGATTTCAAATTAGTTAATGATACTTACGGCCATCATACTGGCGATGATGTTATTAAACATCTTTCATCCTGTTTACTTCAGCACGTAAGAGAAAGTGATATTGTCGCAAGGATTGGGGGAGAAGAATTTGTCATCTTATTGCCAAATACTAGTATCGAAGGCTCACTAAATATAGCCTCTAAAATTAGAGCGTTTGTTGCCAATAGTATTGTTAATATTAATGAAGATAATACTTTAAAGTTGACTATTAGCCTTGGCGTTGATGAAGTATTAACTGATGACAAAGGTATAACCCCGTCCCTAAACAGAGCTGATAAAGCATTGTATAAAGCTAAAGGATCAGGTAAAAACAAAGTTGAAACTATAAGCAAGCAATAATAGCTAAGCAAGGTAAGTGTAATGTTCAATTTTATTGAATAGAGTCTAAACCACTTTTGTTAACCTGAAATTTAATAAACTAACATCTGCTTCGGGCTGTGGATTCAACCGGTCGATGCAACACAAACATTAAATGACCATGCTGAACTCACTGCAAGCTATAAACTAAAAGGGCGAAAAGACTTTTCAAACCAAACCGGACAATAGCTTGTATTATAAAAAACCCTTTAAAGTTTTAATGTTGATTAATCATAACTGAAAACCTAAAAGCCATTAATATTAACCTCAACTCTCATTATCTGAAAGATCTTGAAGCCTAGCCACCACATCCGGTGCAGCCCGGAATCGAAAAAAGGCACCGTCGGCATCAGCCCGCTCTTCAAGTACTTCGCAAGAGGCAAAGATCTCGCCACGCAGTCCTTGTGCTGACCAAGGTAAAAAAATCTCGGATTCAACCAGTTGCTGTTGGAAAAAATGCACAATCGCTTGATGCAACTCCGCTACATCGTCCTTACGGCGTGCACTAAGTACAATACAGCCCGGGTACTTTTCTTGTAGCTCTGCGGTACGATCTGCTTGTGCGGCTTCGCCTTCTAGGTAGTCAATTTTATTGAACACTCGAATCTTCGGCACATCATCGGCACCAATCTCAGCCAATACTTTATCGGTCACTTCAAGCTGCATCTCAAACCCGAGATCACCAGCATCAATCACGTGCAGCAATAGCGAGGCGCTAAGGGCTTCGTCCAACGTTGATTTGAACGAGGCAACTAAGCCATGCGGTAAGTTTTTGATAAAACCAACCGTGTCACTCA
>WTAY01000053.1 GCA_013139345.1 Methylophaga sp.
ACACCGCATCACTTGAAGTATTTGATCTTAAACAGTTGTTAATAGATGTTGTGCCAGCATATCAAGACCTTTATCCAGATGCATACATTGAATTACAGCCAATAAATGACACTATTTTTATTAATGGCTCACAAGAGTTAATTGTACAAATGTTAGATAAATTGATCAGTAATGCTATCGATTTTCATCAGACGGATACACCAATTGAACTTAGTTTAAAAGTGGAAGAAAAAAGTTGCATGCTCATGGTGAGAAATATAGGAATTATGTTGCCTGATAATATGACAGAACAGTTATTTCAACCAATGGTATCCCTTCGCCAGTCAGCAACACCATCTTCTCTCCCTCATTTAGGGCTGGGTCTACATATTGTTAAATTGGTGGCTGAAATACATAAAGGGCGAGTTGAGGGGAGAAATTGGCAAGAAGGAGTGGAGTTTTGTATTGAGCTGCCGATAATAAGGTCATAGTATTCACATGGAGTTAGACTCAAGATGAAATCTCACCTTTTTTTACAGAGTATATTGGCAGTACTTGTTATTACTCTTTCCCCCACACTTATCGCAATCCCCATGCCGCCAGTGCCTCTAGAGCCGATCTATTTTGAGCCGCCAGTTGTTCAGCCGACAGAAGACATCCGTAATAGTAGCTGTGTTGATTTAGATAATGCTATTCGTTATTTACAGCCTTATCGCTATAGTTATAAACCTGAATTTTACCAAGATGGGTTTAATAAAGTAGCAACGGCTGCGATCACTTTAGACAATGTTTTAGCTTTGAATGGAATACTTGGCTTTGCTTATTTAGGCTATTCGGCATTAGTTGAAGAAAAGGAAGGGAGAAGGATACTAGAAGTAGAACAAGAGGTTACAATGCTTCAGCAACTGAAAGCAGAGAAACATTGCTTTGAATGAATAAAGAAGAAAGGGTGAAAGTCCTTGTGGGTTCCCCTCAAATTCATGTAGTATCGGTTTATAAAAATAGAATAGTTGAGGTATAAGTCATGAGCACAATGGATATTAAAGCAAAGTGGTATGAGGCAAACCTAGAAGCGGCACGAGAAAGTCGTAAGAAATGGTACCAAGCAAATATTAATCCAGCCAAGCCAAAATCTGGGGCGTGGTATGAAGCAAATGCTCCTCATTCTAGTGTTGGTGGGACACCGTGGTATGAAGCCAATTTAGCCGAACATTTAAATACCAAGGAAAAATGGTATGAAGCAAACTTAAAAGCAGCCGTTGCTTCTGTTCGCGAAAACCGTAATAAGTGGTATGACGCTAATAAACCTACTGTTCCTTGGTATGAAGCGAATCAATATACTGGCCCTCATGCTGATTTGAAGAAAAAATGGTACGAAGCCAATTTAGAAGCTGCACGAGAAAATCAAGAAAAATGGTATGAAGCAAACCAAAAGCCTGCTGAGATAAGGGATATTCATTGGTTTAAAGCCAATATGAATCCTCATGTTGATATCAAGAAAAAATGGTTTGAAGCAAATCTTGAGGCGGCTCGTGCTAGTAGAAATGTATCTCATTGGTATGATGCAAACACGCTTCACGATCCCTATGCAGAGAGCAAAGCGAAATGGTATGAAGCGAATATTGCTTTGATTCGTCAGAAAAATATTAAAAATAAATGGTATGAAGCTAATACTGTTACTGCTCGAAAAACGAG
The DNA here is from genome assembly GCA_013139345.1 of Methylophaga sp. GTDB lineage: Bacteria > Pseudomonadota > Gammaproteobacteria > Nitrosococcales > Methylophagaceae. The sequence goes on from WTAY01000053.1 coordinate 1,675, forward strand.
CAAGAAATGGTACGAGTCAAATAAGTAAGCCTTAACGGTTAATATTACGGTATGGAAGTTCAGTGCTTTACTGTGGGAGCCTTTCAAGTAAATACATATTTATTGAGGGATGAAACCACTGGCAAATGTGCCATTGTCGATACTGGAGAGACTGAAGAGTTACTTCAATGTTTACAAGCATTGGATCCTGTTCCTGATGTAGAAGTAATATTGTTAACTCATGGTCATTTGGATCATGCAGGCGCTTTACCCTCATTACAACGCTTTTTTAATGCAACCACCTATCTACCCCGTTTAGAGCAGCCTTTGTTTAATACTCTGCCCGAGCAGGGTGATTGGTTTGGTGCGGCCCATATGAACCGCCCTTGTGGACGTATAGACAAACTAGTAGATGATGGCGATAGAATTAAGGTTGGCAGCAGTACATTAACTTTTATTTCTACTCCAGGTCACACGCCGGGGCAGGGTTGCTATTATGATGAGCACGATATTTTTGTGGGTGATACCTTATTTAAAGGTAGTATTGGTAGAACAGATTTACCGATGGGAAATCACGCATTAATGCAGGAAAGTTTACAACGATTGATGACGTTATCAGGGGAGTTACGTGTTCATAGTGGTCACGGCCCTATTACAACATTATCCCATGAGTTGATGACGAATCCTTTTTTACAGTTTTTGAGATAGCACAAACATGGCAAGTACAGTAAAACTATTAGACGGCTTCAAACGTTTCCAAAAGCAATATTTTGGTGATGATAGCGGTCTATATGAAAGTATGAAAAATGGTCAGCCAGCGAAAACCTTGATGGTCGCTTGCTGTGACTCTCGCGTTGATCCTGCAATTCTGACTGATTGTGATCCCGGTGATTTATTTACCATCCGAAATGTAGCAAACCTTGTTCCTCCAAGTGAAAGTGATGGAAGTTATCATGGAACAAGTGCAGCACTTGAGTATGCCGTAAATAGTCTAGAGGTAGAAAATATTATCGTTATGGGGCATGCAAGCTGTGGTGGTATTAAAGCGCTATGGGATGATGATGGCAGTGCCCAATCACAGTTTATACATTCGTGGGTATCAATCGCTGCATCGGCAAAGAAATGGGTAAAAGATAAGCTTTCTAGTGCGTCACCAGAAGATCAACTTAAAGCATGTGAACAGAGAGCGATACTTGAATCATTGGCAAATTTAATGACGTTCTCATGTATTCGTGAACGTGTAGAAAAAGGTGCTCTAAGCTTACATGGTTGGTATTTTGATATACCGACAGGCGATTTATTATGCTTCAACCCTGAAACAGGGGCATTCGAAGTTGTAAAAGGGTAGTGCTTAACCTAGCGCTTTGAGTGTTCAAAGCGCTAGGTCATAACGCTTATTCAGTGGTGTCAGGTTCTTCTGTCACCGTTTTTGTTTCAGTCTTCGTTTCATCGGAGCTGATTGTGTCGGGTTCATCGTCACTTAAGCCAACAGAATTTAGTAGATCTTTGAAGATGCCGGTTTCTTTTTCATCTAAAGGCACAACAACGTTAGTGTCTTTGCGTTCTGTCTTTGGCAAATCTTCACGCGCAACAGTCCGAGTATCCCCCCCCAAATGACTCAACTTTTCTTCATCGGTGAAATATACCGTTAAGGTACGTTGCTCACGTTGGCCATTTCCCGGATGAAAGCTGTAGATGTAGTCCCAACGGTTGGGGTGGAAGGTATCAATAATAAGAGGTGTTCCAAGAACATAAGCAACTTGGTTCTTAGTCATACCTGGCTTTAGTTTATTGATCATATCTTGATTAACAGCATTACCTTGCTGAATATCAATGCGATAAACGCCGGGGATTTTGTCTTTATTACAGCCACTCAAAAGTATAATTAAGACGGAAAAGGTGTAAATGAGAAAGGTTTTCATTTATATTAACTATCACTATTTATTTACCAAGTTGCGATGATACGCTAATCACGCAGTTTCGACGAGGCACAATCACAATGGAAAGCCAAGATTTAAGAAAAGTGGGTCTAAAAGTGACATTGCCACGCTTAAAAGTGTTGGAGATTTTAGAAACGACTGATCATAGACACATGAGTGCGGAAGATGTGTATAAAGCATTGTTGGAAATGGGCGAGGAGATAGGTTTAGCAACCGTCTATCGTGTATTAACGCAGTTTGAAGATGCAGGGCTTGTATCTCGCCTTAGTATTGATGGCGGCCATGCTGTTTTTGAACTTGAAGATGGCTCACACCATGATCATCTATTATGTGTGCGTTGCAATCGAATTGAAGAATTTGTTGATGATGTTATCGAGCAGAGACAACGTGCCATTGCCGTAGAAAAAGGCTTTGAAATGACAGACCATAGTTTATATATTTATGGTATTTGTCGCCATTGCCAGTCATCGTAATTTAACTTTGGGAAAGCATTTCTTCTGCGTGTAAACGCGTTTTTTCCGTTAAGTTTACGCCACCTAACATACGTGCTATTTCTTCAATCCGTTGCTCTTTAGTTAATTCAACGACATCAATATAGGTACTATCAGCAGAATGTTGCTTGTTAACCTGAAGCTGTTGGTGGGCTTGAGCTGCAACTTGCGGTAAGTGTGTGATACAAATGACTTGCTGAGAGCTCCCTAGCTGGCGAAGGTGTTTGCCAACAATTTCAGCAATACCACCACCAATACCCACATCAACCTCGTCGAAAACAAGCGTCGGAACACTTTTTGTTCCTGCGGTAACCACCTGAATGGCTAGGCTGATACGGGCTAGCTCACCACCTGATGCAACTTTACCTAATTCTCCTGCTTCTTGGCCAGGGTTGGTACTAACCATCATTTGAATGTGATCTGCACCTGTTTCATTAAAGTGCTTATTTGCCATAGGTGACAGGACAAACTCAATGCTGCCATTAGGTATTGCTAACTCTTGGATCGATGCAGTAATCTGTTTAGCCAAAGGCTGTGCCGTTTTTATACGTTGTGCGCTTATCTTGCTACAGAGTGTGCGACACACTTTTTCTTGCTCAGAAAGTTGCTGCTGTAATTGTTCATTATGGCCATCAAGATTTGTTAATGTTGTCAGTTCATCGCATAAATGTTGGTAGTAAGCAGGAAGGGCTTCTATTTCAATATGGTGTTTTCGAGCAAGGTTATGTAACGTTGTTAATTGTGTTTCAACGTCATCAAGGCGGCTTGGGTCATTCTCAACACTATCGACATAATGGCGCAGGTCTATGCCACATTCGTCTAATTGGATAATGACGGAATTGAGCGTTTCAACAATATTAGTAAATTGAGGTTCGATCTCTTGCTGATTTTCTAGATCGCTCAATACGCCGCTGATTTGGCTATAAGCGGAACTTTGCTCTTGTTCAAAAAGCTGGTGTAGTCCAGACTCAGCGCTATTAATGAGCTGAGATAAGTGAGAAAGTTGCTGTTGATCGACTAATAATTGCTGAACACTTTCATTTGTTAATGCCAAAGGTTCAAGTTCGCTTACTTGATATTGCAGCAAATCAAGACGAGCCGATTGTTCTTGGCTTTGTTGTTGAACGGTATTTAGCTGCTGTTGCAATGATTGCCAGAGCAAATAGGCTTGGGCTAATTTATCCAACAAGGGTTTAGTTTTGGCGACGGTGTCCAATAATTGCCGTTGTGTGTCACTTCGTACTAATGATTGATGGGCATGTTGACCATGAATATCAATTGTTCGCTCACTGATTTCTCGGAGTTGAGTTAAGGGAACTGTGCGGCCATTGATGTAAGCCCGTGAGCGACCATCTGTAGTAATCGTTCTGCGTAAATGGCACTGTTCATCATCATCTAACTCCTGTTCAACGAGCCAGTGTTGTAATACGGCATTTTGCTGGGTATCAAAGCTTGCCGAAATTTCAGCACGATCATGTCCATGGCGAATCATTTTTGAATCGGCACGGTCACCTAGCACCAAACCAAGTGCATCAACTAGTATTGATTTACCTGCGCCTGTTTCTCCTGTTAAAGAGGTCATGCCTTGCGGAAAGCTAAGTTCAATATCATCTACAACAGCAAGATGACGAACACTTAAGTTCGTTATCATGTGAGTTTCCGTCCCCATTCTAGTTTTGCTCGTAGAATGGAGTAATGGTCATGGCCTCCTAAATGCAATAATTTGATATTGCTTGGGTGGCGATTGATTCTCACCGTATCTCCTGGTTGTAAAATATGACCCGGTCGACCATCACACGTTACCATTGCTGAGGTTGTATTCTTTTCACTTAAAACGATATCAATCACACTGCTAGCGGCAACAACAAGTGGTCGATTACTTAAGGTGTGAGGGCAGACTGAGGCGAGAACGACAGCATCAAGGTCAACATCAAGAATGGGGCCACCTGCGGACATAGCATAGGCAGTAGAACCTGTCGGTGTGGCTACAACAAGTCCATCTGCACGCTGACTATTAAGGAATCGACCATTAATGTAGGTTTCAAACTCAATCATGTGAAGACTTTGATGTGTATGAATAACAACGTCATTCATCGCTTTTCCAACTGATTTTTCGCCACCATTAATGACAGAGGCATGCATCAGGAAGCGCGTATCTTCACGATAATTACCATTTAATATTTCAGACAATTGTTGTTCTAATTTGGCGAGCGTCACATCGGCAAGAAAGCCTAGGCGACCCACATTAATTCCGACTATTGGCAAACCTGTTCCCGATAATACTCTAGATGCTGAGAGCAAAGTGCCATCGCCACCAATAGCAATGGTGAGATCACAGTTTTGAGGAAACTCATTGATAGAAATAACATTTAAATCAGTCAAAAAGCTTAAAGGTTCATTAACGACAATGGAGAGTGATTTGGAGAGTAAAAATTCAGTAACTTGGATTACCGCATTTTCCATAACGGGATCATCTTTACGAATAAAGAGACCAATGCGTTTAAAAGGTGAGTTCATAAAGAATACAATTGTCTGTAAAAATAAATAGAATGAACTAGATAATAATTGTTTTAAGGTGGAAATCCAAAAAGAAAGTGAGATTATCTTAATTTCTTCTTAAATATCGTTAATACATAGCTAATAATGATAGAATGGTTCGATTTTTATTAAACTTCCTAACTGGGGACCTACAATGGCGATTGAACGTACAATTTCTATCATTAAACCTGATGCAGTAGCAAAAAATGCAATTGGCGATATTTATGCTCGTTTTGAAAAAGCGGGACTAAGCATCGTTGCAGCACGCATGATTCATCTAACACAAGAACAAGCTGAAGGCTTCTACGCAGAACATAGCGAACGTCCTTTCTTCGGCGCATTAGTAAGCTTCATGACTTCTGGCCCAGTAATGGTTCAAGTTTTAGAAGGTGAAAATGCAGTATTAACTAACCGTGATTTGATGGGTGCAACAAACCCTGCAGATGCTGAAGCAGGCACTATCCGTGCTGATTTTGCTGAAAGTATTGATGAAAATGCAGTTCATGGTTCAGATTCAACAGAAAGTGCATCACGTGAAATTGCTTACTTCTTTACAGAAGATCAACTTTGCGCTCGCACTCGATAAGAATTCGATAGCATTATGTCGCGCACAAACCTACTTGGATTAGACTTAAAAGGTCTGGAAAGTTTTTTTGCTGAAATAGGTGAAAAACCTTTCCGTGCGCGCCAGTTATTGCAATGGATTCATCAATATCGAGTCGTAGATTTTGCTGAGATGACAAATTTGAGCAAAGCCTTACGGCAAAAGTTAGAAGAAACTGCTGAAGTAAAACCACCCAAAGTAGAGCAGGAGTATTTGTCGAAAGATGGTACTCGTAAATGGATCATTAAATTATCGTGCGGTAATTCAATTGAAACTGTTTATATCCCCGAGAATGGGCGAGGCACTTTGTGTGTGTCATCACAAGTTGGTTGTGCACTAGAATGTACTTTTTGCTCAACAGCTCAACAAGGCTTTAACCGAAACCTTGAATCCAGTGAAATTATTGGTCAGTTATGGTTGGCGAATGAAACATTGGGGAAAGAGCCTAAAGGTAATCGCGTGGTTACAAATGTTGTGATGATGGGAATGGGCGAGCCACTGGCAAATTACAATAATGTCATCGCATCAATGAATCTAATGCGTGATGATTTGGCTTATGGGATTTCATGGCGACGAGTCACACTCAGTACATCAGGCATGGTGCCAATGATAGATAAACTACGTGAAGATTGTCATGTGAGTTTAGCTATTTCATTGCATGCTGCAAATGACAAAGTGCGTAGTGAAATTATTCCACTGAATAATAAATATCCAATTGCCGAGTTGTTAGAAGCATGCAAACGTTATGTCGATGTTCAACAGCGTCGTCATATAACCATTGAATATGTCATGCTTGCAGGAATTAATGATTCGACACAGGATGCGAAAGATTTAATACGGATTCTGAAAGGTTTACCCGTTAAAATAAATCTTATTCCGTTCAACCCCTTCCCTGGTACAGATTTCCGTTGTTCTTCACGGCCTGTTATTTCTCGTTTTCAAAAAATTCTGACGGATACAGGATTAGTCGCAACCATACGAAAAACACGGGGTGATGATATTGTTGCTGCTTGTGGACAGTTGGCGGGTGAAGTGCAAGATAAAACACGCAGAACACAGCGGCTAGCTGAAGAAAAAGTGGTGAGGTTTCAATGATAGCTATCATGTTCAAGAGGGCCGTTATTGCAGTTATTAGTCTTTGGTTAATAGGCTGTACTGCTACAGGAGGAACGCGTCCAACAACACATGTTGCACCTGACCCAAAAGCTGCCAAGATTAATGTAAGTCTGGGATTGAATTATTTGCAGCGGGGTGAATATGAGATTGCACTTGAGAAATTAGAAAAAGCACTAAAACAAAACCCAAACTTACCAAGTGCCCATAATACAATTGCCCTTCTATATCAGCGCCTTGGTGAAAATGAAACGGCTGAAAAACACTTTAAGCAGGCTGTGCAACGTGATGCTAAGTATTCAGAAGCACAAAATAATTATGGGGTATTTTTATGTCAGCAAGGCCGATATGTTGAAGCTGAACAGCGTTTTTTGGCATCACTTAAAAATCCGTTATATAACAAAACGGCACAAGCATACGAAAATGCAGGCATGTGTGCGAATAGAATTCCTGACCAAACACTTGCAGAGACTTACTTCCTTAAAGCATTGCAAATTAATCCTAATCTAAGAAAGTCATTGTTACAGATGGCAAAGTTACGATTTTTGAATGTTGATTATGACGATGCACTTTCTTATATTCAGCGATATCAAGCAGTAGCTTTATGGGGGGCATCGGCATTGTTCACGGCAATTCAAATTGCAAACAAACTTGATGATCAGGATGCTGTAGCAAGTTATGCTTTATTGTTGAGAGCAAATTTTCCTGATTCTGATGAAGCGCAGAAAGTTAAGAAAGGAGAATATTAATCATGGCTGATGTAAACAATGAAGACGTCCAAATAGAAGCACCACTTAGTGTAGGTGAGCGTTTAAAACAAGCGCGAGAGGGAAAAAGCTTCAGCATTGCTGAAGTCTCTGCCCAATTAAGATTGATGCAAGATAATATTAATGCTTTGGAAACCGGCCAGTGGGGCACGCTACATGGTCGAGCATATGCACGAGGTTACTTTTCCAGCTATGTTAAGTTTCTCGGCTTACCGGAAGATGAGTTTTTAGCAGCATTTAATCGTGAATATGAAGCCTCAGCATCGGATAAAAGTTTATCTAATGTTGCTCGTCTTAAAGAGCCGAAAGGGTTTCAGTGGGGGCGAGTAGCGTTAATCATTGTTCTTTTTGTAATTACGTGGTTTGCATATCAGCAATGGGCGAACTATGAGGAAGAGTTGGCAGCTGAAGTAAATAATCAATTATCAGAGATTACTCCACCTTCTAGTCACTCATTTAGTGAAAGTGTGGTTGAACCTATTTCCAACCCCATTGAACGGAATAGTTTAAATCATAGCGACTATGAGCCAACACTTGTGGAAGAAGTGTTAGAAGTGGCTCATGAAGCAGTAAGTGAAAAAAGTGTGTCTGTTGTTGAAATTAAGATTGAGCCACCAGTGATTAAAGAAACAGCGGATCAAGTGATTGAAGATAAAACTCTTGAACACAGTGCTGAAGACAACTTACTAGTAGATACTATTGTGGCGATAGCTCCTCAAGAAACACATATTGCTTTGCAGTTTTCTCAAGATTGCTGGGTTAAAATCTCTGATACTGATACGCAAGTGCTAATAAATAAGTTAATGAAAGCAGGTACTCGTCTTGAAGTAACTGGAAAACCACCTCTTAAAGTGTCTTTAGGTCGCGCCTCTGCGGTTAACCTTAAAGTGAATGATAAAGAATTTGATATGAGTAGCTATATTCAAGGCAATGTAGCGAAGTTTACTGTAGGAAATGAGTCATAATGTCTGTTCCATCACCAATTACTAGACGAAAATCACGCCAAATTATGGTGGGTAATGTGCCTGTCGGTGGTGATGCACCTATTGCTGTACAAAGTATGACAAATACCGAAACATGTGATGTTGACGCAACAGTTGCACAAATCACAGCATTACAAGATGTAGGGGCTGACATTGTTCGCGTATCAGTACCCTCAATGGATGCCGCTGAAGCATTTGGGAAAATCAAGCAACGTGTTGATATTCCACTTGTTGCAGATATTCATTTCGACTATAAAATAGCGTTACGAGTTGCTGAGTTGGGTGTTGATTGCCTACGTATAAATCCCGGTAATATTGGTCGTGAAGATCGCGTTCGTGCCGTGATTGATAGTGCCCGTGATCATGGCATTCCCATTCGTATTGGTGTGAATGCTGGCTCATTAGAAAAAGATCTACAAAAGAAATATGGTGAACCGACTCCTGATGCGATTGTTGAATCGGCACTACGACATATCGATATTCTTGATCGCTTAAATTACCCTGAATTTAAGGTGAGTTTAAAAGCATCCGATGTATTCATGACTGTCCATGCATATCAGAAATTAGCAGGACAAATTGAGCAACCATTACATCTTGGTATCACTGAGGCGGGTGGTTTACGTTCTGGTTCAGTGAAGTCTGCGATTGGTCTAGGCATGCTCCTTTCACAAGGAATTGGCGATACTATTCGAGTATCATTAGCTGCTGATCCCATTGAAGAAATTCGTGTAGGTTTTGATATCCTTAAAAGTCTGAGAATCAGAAATAAGGGCATTAACCTTATCGCTTGCCCATCATGTTCTCGCCAACAGTTTGATGTTATTTCAACTGTAAATGAACTAGAAAGTCGTCTTGAAGATATTTTAGAACCGATGGATGTTGCCGTTATTGGTTGCATTGTTAATGGCCCAGGTGAAGCGAAAGAAGCGGCCGTGGGCTTGACAGGCGGTGAACCTAATTTGGTTTATGTTGATGGTAAGCCTAGTCATAAAGTTGATAATGAAACAATCGTTGATGAGTTAGAGCGTGAGATTCGCGAACGAATTACACGGCAACAACAAGTATCACACCCAGAAAAAATTATACCTATAAAGGACATGAGTTAAGCGTGGCAGAGATTATCCGTTCAATCCGTGGGATGAATGACATCCTTCCCGATGTAACCCCATACTGGCAAGTTGTTGAAACAGCGCTTAAAGAAGTGCTATCAGGTTACGGTTACCAAGAAATCCGTTTTCCAATTGTTGAAAAAACAGAACTGTTCTGCCGTTCTATCGGTGAAGTAACTGATATTGTTGAAAAAGAAATGTATACCTTTAATGACCGTAATGGAGATCAACTCACATTACGCCCTGAAGGAACTGCAGGTTGTGTACGTGCGGCAATGCAAAATGGTTTACTGAATCAAACCCAACGTCTTTGGTATATGGGGCCTATGTTCCGTCACGAACGTCCTCAAAAAGGACGCTATCGTCAGTTCCACCAAATTGGTGTTGAAGCCTATGGTTTCAAAGGTCCTGACATTGATGCTGAAATGATTTTGATGACAGCGCGTATCTGGAAAAAACTGGGCTTAACTGGTGCTACATTACAAATTAATTCATTAGGATCAACAGAAGCACGTTTAGCGTATCGTGATGTATTAATTGCTTATTTTGAAAGTCATCAAGATGAGTTGGATGAAGATAGCCAACGTCGTTTGCATAGTAATCCTTTGCGTATTTTAGATAGTAAAAATCCTGCAATGCAGGCATTAAACGATGCTGCACCTAAATTGATAGATCATTTAGATGACGAGTCACGCCAAGAGTTTGAAGTGTTATGCCAAAGTTTAGATGATGCTGGCCTAGCCTATGAAGTGAACCCACGCCTAGTACGGGGCTTGGACTACTATGGTAAAACAGTATTTGAGTGGGTCACTGATCAGTTAGGTTCACAAGGTACGATTTGTGCCGGTGGTCGTTATGATGGCTTAGTCGCACAATTGGGCGGAAAGGCTGCAACAGCGATTGGTTTTGCCATTGGTATTGAGCGCTTAATATCATTATTAGAAGCAACGGATGCATTACCCATTATACCTTCAGTAGATGTCTATTTTGTTGCGGTAGGAGAGGCTGCTGCTAAGCAATCTTTATTACTTGCAGAGACCTTACGTGACCAAATTGAAAATTTGAAGTTGATCACGCATTGCGGTGGTGGTAGTTTTAAAAACCAGTTTAAGCGTGCAGACCGAAGTGGGGCACGTTGGACACTTATTCTTGGTGATGATGAGTTAAGCCAACAGGTTGTTGGTGTGAAAACAATGGCAACAGGTGAACAGGAAACAGTCGCTTGGGATGCCTTAGCAAACTATTTAAAATTATAATAAAAACAGAAGAGCATTATGACACCTATTAATATTCCTGAATGGCAATCTTTAGTCCGTCACTATTCTGACCTGAAATATGTATCAATGCGCGAACAGTTCGCATTAGATGCAGATCGTGTCCATCATTTTTCATTAAAAAGTGGTGATTTGCAGTTAGATTACTCAAAAAATCGTATCACTAAAGAGACAATGGGTAAGCTGGTTGCATTGGCTGAATCTGTCAATATGCCTGACTGGATTGAGCGCATGTATAGCGGTGAAGCAATTAATAATACAGAAGATAGAGCTGTGTTACATATTGCACTACGAAATCGTAGTAATACACCTATCATGGTTGATGGCGAAGATGTAATGCCAGGAATTAATGCTGTGCTGAAGCAAATGAAAGATTTTTGTGGAAAAGTACACGGTGGCGAGTGGCTAGGTTTTAGTGGCAAAAAAATTACAGATATTGTTAATGTAGGTATCGGTGGTTCCGATCTTGGTCCAGCTATGATTTGTGATGCCTTAGAACCTTATGCTATTAAGGGTATGAGCGTTCATTTTGTATCTAATGTAGATGGTACTGATCTAAGTACGACACTAGAAAAATTGAATCCAGAAACAACGTTATTTGTGGTTGCATCAAAAACATTTACGACGCAAGAAACCTTAACAAATGCTGAGTCAGCACGTTCTTGGTTTTTAAAGTCTGGTTCACAAGAAGATGTTGCTAAGCACTTTGTTGCAGTATCAACAAATGCTGAAGCCGTTGCTGCTTTTGGTATTGATACCGATAATATGTTCGAAATTTGGGATTGGGTTGGTGGACGCTACTCTTTATGGAGTGCGATTGGTCTACCCATTGCCTTGTATGTTGGTATGGATAACTTTGAGCGTTTACTTGATGGTGGTCATGAAATGGACAACCATTTCCGCAACCAGCCACTAGCAGAAAATATTCCTGTAATTATGGGTTTACTCGGTGTTTGGTACGTCAACTTCTTCGGTTCGCAAACGCAAGCAATCGTACCATATGACCATTCTCTAGCGCGGTTCCCTAATCATATGCAGCAACTTGATATGGAAAGTAACGGTAAAGTCACTAACCGTGAAGGTCAGCGTTTAAGTTATAAAACAGGTCCTGTTATCTGGGGTACACCTGGTACCAATGGCCAACATGCTTACTTCCAATTAATTCACCAAGGTACACAATTGATACCTGTTGATTTTGTATTGCCTGTGAATAGCCATTATCCAGATCTTGATCACCAGTCAATTTTACTAGCAAATGGTTTGGCACAATCAGAAGCATTGATGAAGGGTAAAAATGCTGAAGAAGTACGTGCTGAATTAGTTAAAGAAGGTTATACGGGTAAAGAGCTAGAAGGTTTGCTACCTCATAAAGTCTTCCCAGGTAACCGTCCAAGTAATACATTACTTTTCCCACAACTTACCCCTGAAATGCTAGGTCAGTTAGTCGCAATGTATGAACATAAAGTGTTTGTTCAAGGGACTATCTGGAATATCAACTCATTTGACCAATGGGGGGTTGAGTTAGGTAAACAGCTAGCGAAAGCAATATTGCCTGATGTGCAGAGTGATGGTGA
>WTAY01000164.1 GCA_013139345.1 Methylophaga sp.
ATTGTTCCTTTGCGAATACAGGCTTTGATGGTTTCCAGGTCTGGCTCTTCACCATCCAGATATTTTTCCATCGCGTCATCGTCTTGCTCAACAGCTGTTTCGATTAATTTTTCACGCCACTCTTCTACTCGATCTACCATGTCCGCAGGTACATCTTGGATTTCGTAGTTAGTTGGGTCACCAGAATTGTCCCACACCCATGCTTTGCGCGTAAGTAAGTCTACAACACCAGAGAATTCATCCTCTTCACCAATTGGTAAAACCATTACTAATGGGTTTGCACCTAGTACGTCTTCAACTTGTTTTACAACGCGGTAAAAATCAGCGCCTAAGCGGTCTAATTTGTTAACTAAAATAACACGAGCAACTTCAGAGTCATTAGCATAACGCCAGTTAGTTTCTGATTGAGGCTCTACACCGCCAGATCCACAGAATACACCAATACCGCCGTCTAGTACTTTTAGTGAACGGTATACTTCAATAGTGAAGTCAACGTGTCCCGGTGTGTCAATGATGTTAAAGCGATGATCCTTCCAGAAGCAAGATGTTGCAGCAGACTGAATAGTAATACCGCGTTCTTGTTCTTGTTCCATGAAGTCAGTGGTAGCTGCGCCATCATGTACTTCGCCTAATTTATGGATTTTACCTGTAAGCTTTAAGATACGCTCAGTTGTTGTTGTCTTACCAGCATCAACGTGGGCAAAAATACCAATGTTTCTATAGAGAGCTAGATCTGTCATGTGTGTACTCTAAAAATGGAAATAAAAAAAACTGTAAACCCTCTCATTATCATGAATAATAAGGGGCTTTATACTTCTAGGCGAGTCAATCCAATGTTTGGTCTAACTTGCTTTGAGGCGATAAATAAAGCGCTTGTTTTTAGTGTTCCAAAGGCAAAAAATATTTTATGCTTTGAAAATCCTCTTATTCTACACTAAAAGCCTTAAAAAAATAGAAATATACTGATAATTAAATGGTTTTTATGGCTGTTTTTATTTTAGAAAGGATTTTTCGCTTTAGGAGGAGGGGGCAAATAATTTTTTTGTTCCTAAGGGTAATTAAATTTCTGCTGATAAGCTGGTTTTTCGATAGATCAAATAGACATTTTGGTTGTTAAGTTTCTATCTGGATCAGCTGCCAAATACTAGCTTGCAGTAAGTAAGCTAAGGAGCGCCTACGTTCCTAAGTGTTGAATAACACTGAGTTTAAGTTGGTTGCAGAATATAAAAAAAGTCTAGCCATAAATCATTTCGTTGTCGGAAGAGCTATTAAAGGCAGTAAAAGTTTTTAATGTAGACTGGATTGAAGAACAAACTCCAGCCTACAAAAACTGCTCTTTTGCTGTTACGTACGGTTTACTCAGTAGTCTTGCCTTTCGCTTTTTCAGCGTCTTCTGATTCCATAATAATTGATGATAAGCAGTTCATAACGCTTTCTGTATAGTTAGCGTGTGCTTGAGCTAACTCTTTTGGAGAGCCAAATAGCGAGCGTAATTCTTCAAGTTTTTTCTGTTTGTCTACCGTTGTACTCATTAATAGCATTTGTGTATAATTTTTATAAGCGGTTAGTCTGGCTGGGTCATAAGCAAACACCCCTGGCATGTCTTTAGAAGACAATTCAACAACACACTCTGTCATGTGTTCTGGATCTATTTTATAGTCTTTAAGGTCTTGTTCAGTTTGCATTTGTGTTAATACAGCCTGTTCATATTCTTTCTTCTCAGCACAGCCAGACATTAGTAAAGCAGATGCACAAATTAGTAGTATTTTTTTCATGATTTTATTGTTTTAAAAGGTTAATGCTCAGGATGTGATATTTCTTTCATTGCTTGGGCAATCCATGTCTCAGCTTCTAAATTAATTTCTTTTGCTTTTTTATTTTTAGTCTCGATAACAGGGCCTATTTTAACTTTAATTGTCCCAGGGAATTTTAAAAAGCTATAGCGAGGCCAGAATTCTCCGGCATTATGAGCCAAAGGAATAACGGGGTAGCCCGACTTGTGAGCCAGCATGGCTCCGCCAGCATTAAATTTTTTGTTTTCACCCGGTGCTGCGCGCGTACCTTCAGGAAAAATAACCACGACCAAGCCTTCTTTTAATCGCTCAATTCCTTGCTCGACTAAAGTGCGTAAGGCATCTCTTTGGTTTTCTCTGTTAATAGCGATTGGTTTTAAGGTTGCCAAAGCCCAGCCGCCGATGGGTATCCAGGTTAAAGACTGTTTTAATACGGTGACTTGTGTGGGTAATATCGAGCGCAATGCTAAGGTTTCCCATGCGGATTGATGTTTGCATAAGACGATGTAAGCTTGTTCTTTAGGTAAATTTTCTAGCCCCTCAACCTGATAAGTTAAACCACAGCATATCTTGGTCATCCATGAAACAGTAGTAACCCAAGAGCATGATATTTTATAGCGGACAGAAAAGGGCAGTAGGACGCATAAAATAATCAGAGGGCCATAGATAAATACAGAAGAAAAAATATAAATGAATAACAGGATAGAACCTAGATAGACTCTAAGACTCTTTTTCTGAGATGATGAATTTTGCTGCGTCATAAAGATTCTCAAAAATGGGAAGGGTAATATCAGGATTATTTTTTAGTGTGCTCTCACCTTTACCTGTTTTAACAAGAATAGGTTTTGCCCCGGCACTTTCTGCTGCTTGGATATCTCCTAACTTGTCACCAATAAAATAGATGTTTTCTAATGAGCAGTTATATTGTTGGGCGAAATCATTAAGCATGCCGGGTTTTGGCTTCCTGCATAGGCAATTATCGTTGGGGCCATGAGGGCAGTAAAAAATAGCATCAATTTCACCGCCTTTTTGCTGTGTTAACTGATGCATTTTTTGGTGTATCTGATCTAGCGTGGCTTCGTCGTAAAGCCCTCTGCTTAAACCTGATTGATTGGTGATTAC
>WTAY01000154.1 GCA_013139345.1 Methylophaga sp.
TGAAGGTAGCGATATTCCAGCAGAGACACTCGCATAATCATTTTAAAACATATTTATTGAAGGATTTATCTATGAAATTATCTAAATTTTTAGCACTAACATCATTAGGCTTAATGTTTAGTGCATCAACATTTGCTACTGAAACAAGCGTGATGGTTCGTGCAAAAGCCGTTGATGCTAAATATATTGGCACTAGCGTAGGTGGTGTTAAGGTTGTTGTTGAAGATGCTGAAACAGGTGAAATTCTTGATACTGGCTGGATCAATGGCGACACAGGAAGTACGAAGGCGATAATCAAACAACCTATCACTCGTGGTCAAGTATTAACCGATGATAAAACGGCAGGCTTTCTAGCAAAAGTAGATATCTCTAGCCCTCGCCTACTTCGTTTCAAATTAGTGGGGCCTTATGGCTACCGTCAAGCATTACAAGAAGCAACAGTTACTAGCTGGGTCATTCCAGGTAAAGATATCCTAGGCGATGGTATTACGCTTAATATGCCTGGTTTCATTGTTGATGCATGGACACGTGTATTAGAAGGTGGCAAGCTTGAAATCTATACCAAAGCATCTCTCTTATGTGGCTGTCCTATTTATCCTGATGGCCCTTGGGATCCTAAAAACTATGAAGCCACTGCAATCCTTATGCAGAATGAAACTAAAGTGGGTGAGATAAGCTTAGACTTCACTGGCCCAGTGGGCTTGTTTTCAGGTAAAACAACGCTTAAGAAAAATGGTCATTACAAAGCCATTGTTTACCTTTTTGACAAAAAAACAGGCAACGTCGGCGTTGATCGCACAATGTTTGAAATCAATGATCAGTAATTAAGCCCATGTTCAATGAAGAACTATAGCCATAATTTATCTCCTCACCCCAACCCTCTCCAACAGGAGAGGGAGCTTTAGCCCCTTCTCCCTTGAGGGAGAAGGTTGGGATGAGGGTGACAGATTTAATAGCGCTAAAATAAGGGCTTACCAATCCCAACTCAGCAACTATTAGCCATATATTACATCTTGCTCTAATAATTGCAGGTTGAATGGTCACGGGTATAGAGCGCAAGCTAAAACTCAGCATTAATCAACGCAAAGTTAAAAACGAAACGAAGACGACCTCATGGATTTTACAAGAAACCTAATAATTGATAATCAACATTGACTATGTCATAGTCAGTCTTCGAGTACATGGATGTATTTGCTCTCCCTGTTTAAGTATTCCCCGAATTACAGAGAAACTGTGTCCATCTATGTATAGAGATTACAGGGAAAATATCTTCCTGTTAATGACAAGTTAGACTCAAGTAAAACTTAAAATAAGGTAGAAAAATGGACTTAATAGATAGCATAAAAGGTATTGCTTCAAGGATACCTAAACAAATGGAACACATTCAAACAGAAGAAGCGACAAAAAATGCTTTTATAATGCCCTTTATTAGCGCGCTGGGATATGACGTATTTAATCCGTTAGAGGTGATTCCAGAGTTTACTGCCGATATTGGAACAAAGAAAGGTGAAAAAGTAGATTATGCAATTAAAAAAGATAATGACATTATTATTTTAATTGAGTGTAAGTGGTCAGGTGCAAACTTGCATAAAGACCATACTTCCCAGTTGTATCGCTATTTTTCAGCTACTGAGGCTAGGTTTGCAATCTTAACCAATGGTATAGATTACGAGTTTTATTCAGATATTGATGAACCAAATAAAATGGATGCAAAGCCATTTTTCTCCTTCAACATACTTAATTTTGAAGACCACCAAATTAATGAATTAAAGAAATTTACAAAGTCATCATTTTCTCTTGAAGATATTTTAACGACAGCAAGCACTTTAAAATACACCGGAGCTATTAAAAAAATACTGGATGAAGAGCTAAAAAATCCGTCTAAAGAGTTTGTTCGTTTTTTTACAGCGAAAATTTATGATAAAAAGCTTACTCAGCAAGTTATAGAGCAATTTACTCATATAGTTAAAGAAGCAAGAGTTCAGTTTATTAATGAACAAATTACTGAAAGATTAAAATCTGCATTATCTGCAAATGAAGTCTTGCCAGAAATAGAGCAAGCCCAAGAACCTGATAATACCGTTGAAGTTCAATCAGAAAAAGATGGAATAATTACTACACAAGATGAAATAGATGGTTACAACATTGTAAAAGCTATTTTGTATGAGACTGTTGATGTTGATCGTGTAATTATGCGAGATACTAAAAGTTACTGTGGTATTTTACTGGATAATAATAACCGTAAACCTATATGTCGTCTTCACTTTAATTATTCTCAAAAATACCTAGGTGTTATTACTGATAAAAATGAAGAACGTATAGAAATTGATGGTGTTAATGATATTTTTAAATATGCTGAGCGTATTAGAACAACAATAAAAGAATACGAATAGTAATAAAACCCAAACAATTAGGCGATTCAAAGTGTGTAAGTTTTTTCACTTCGTCATTCCCCATTAATTTTTATGCATTAATACTTGACCACTCCACTCTCCAACAGGAGAGGGAGCTTTAGCCCCTTCACCCTTGAGGGAGAAGGTTGGGATGAGGGTGACAGATTTAATAGTGCTAAAATAAGGGCTTACCAATCCCAACTCAGCAACTATTAGCTATATAACCTGAATTCTGGATAAGCATAGCCATCCAGCACTTTTATTTTAGCGGCTCTCAGCGTTAGATTTACTTCCAGTAGCTCGCTATTGCTGCGTAAATCTGCCTTGATATCCACTAAAATAAAGGTACTGGTCATTTGATTCAAAGTTATTTTATCTGTTTCGAACTGGGACTGTTCACAAGGCACTGTAACTTATAATATTGCTGACTATTCTTATCCAGAACTCAGGTTATATATTACATCTTGCTCTAACAACTGCAGATTGAATGATTACGGGTATAACTTAATTTTAAAAGCCCCCCCCCCCGTGAAAATGGGGTTCCAACGATAGTCGCTATTTTCACTGTCCATGAATTCCCATTTTCATGGGAATGACGAAATGAGAAAAGTTGCCTATAAATATTCACCACAGAGACACAGTAAACACAGAGCGAGTAATTATTATTCGTTCTTTGTGGTGAATTTTAAACCATAAATATTTTTGTAACATTTAGCCTGATTGCTTGTCATAATGACTAGAACTTATTAATCAGGAAATTGATAATGAATACACCCTCTTGCCCTATTTCGGGTGCCGGCCTTGGACTTCGCCGTAGCTTTATGGACGAGCTTGATGCACTCGATCACAATCCCGCTGATTTTCTTGAAGTAGCACCAGAAAATTGGATGGAGATGGGCGGAATACTTGGCAAAAAGTTTACTCACTTTGCTGAGCGTTATCCAATGATTTGTCACGGACTGTCATTATCCATTGGTAGCCCTGCCCCTTTGGATGAACATTTCTTAATTCGTCTCAAAAAATTCCTCGATAAACACAATATTGCCTGTTATAGCGAACATTTAAGCTATTGTAGTGATGATGGTCATTTATACGACTTAATGCCGATACCGTTCACTGAGGAAGCTGTCACGCATACTGCTAAACGCATTCAACGGGTGCAAGATATTTTAGAACGCCGCATCGTGATGGAAAATGTCTCTTACTACGCGGCACCCGGTCAAGAAATGACAGAAATTGACTTTCTAAACGGTGTACTTGAACAAGCAGATTGTGATTTATTATTAGATGTTAATAATGTTTATGTTAATAGTATTAATCACAAATACGATGCTGAGGCCTACATTAAGTCTGTGCCAAGTGATCGCATTGCCTATATCCATATCGCCGGTCATTATGATGAAGCGGATGATTTAAAAGTAGATACACATGGTGCAGATATTATTGATCCTGTATGGCAGTTATTACAAACGACCTATCAACACCACGGTGTAATGCCAACATTATTAGAACGCGACTTTAATATTCCATCACTTGAATCATTAATAAGTGAAGTTGTTCAAATTCGTCATTATCAATCAGAACAGGAGCAGGTTAATGTCGCAACAGCCTAGTTTTATTGATACCCAATTTCAGTTTGCCAATGCTATTCGTGATCCTGAAAACAATGCAGGTCCCGATAATATTGAACAACGTCGCATGACTATTTACCGTGAGCTTTTTTACAACAATATTGAAGGCTTTATTGCTAATGGTTTCCCTGTATTAAGAGACATCACATCAGATGAAGCATGGCACAGTATGATTCGTGATTTCATGATCAAACACCGTTGTAAAACACCGCTTTTTCATGAAATCGCACGAGAATTCTTAGCTTATTTAGATAATGAACGTGATAGTGCCAATGATCCACTCTTCATTAAAGAACTGGCTCATTATGAATGGGTTGAGTTAGCATTAAGTGTCTCGGATGCCGATGTTGAATCAAGAACTCTAGATCCTGAGCAAGACATTCTGTTAGAACAATTCAATACCTCTCCACTAGCTTGGCCTTTGGCTTATCACTTCCCTGTTCAGCAGATTGGACCTGACTTTCAACCTCAGAAAATCAGTGATGCACCGACGTATTTACTTGTATACAGAAATAAAGATGACAGTATAACCTTCCTTGAACTAAACCCTGTTAGCACACGTTTAATTGACTTGATTAATGAAGGGCTGACGGGACAGGTAGCGGCAGAGCAGATTGCTCAAGAATTACAACATCCTAAGCCTGAAGTGGTTATTGAGGGCGCTAGAGCTTTAATCAGTGATTGGCTTCAACGTGACATCTTAATTTAAAAACGTTCACGCATAAAAAAAGGCTGAAGATGAATATCATCTTCAGCCTTTTTATTGTCTTACTAATTACTTAATTTATGCAGTAGCAATCTCAATTGCTTCAGCAGATAAACGCGTAATTTCATCCCAGTTTTCAGCATCTACTAGATTAGCTGCACACATCCAAGAACCACCTACACATGCTACGTTTGGTAGGTTGTAGTAGTCTTTAACATTCTTCTGGCTAATGCCACCTGTTGGGCAGAATGTAATTTGTGGAATTGGTGCACCAATTGATTTCAACATTGGAATACCACCCGCTGCTTCAGCAGGGAAGAATTTCATTTCAGTGATGCCTTTTTCTAGCAAACGCATTGCGTCACTTGGATTTGCAATACCCGGTAATAATGGAACACCTGTTGCGATAGCAGCATCAATCATTGCATCAGTTGTGCCTGGGCTAACAATAAACTCAGCACCCGCTGCAATTGCTTTGTTTAATGTTTCAATATTAATAATTGTACCGGCACCAACAGTTGCTTCTGGCACTTCAGCTTTAATGCGGGTGATTGACTCTAACGCTGCTTCTGTACGTAATGTGATTTCTAAAGTAGTGATACCACCTGCAACTAATGCTTTTGCTAATGGCACTGCATGCTCAACATTATTGATAACCATCACAGGAACGATCGGTGATGAATTCATGATTTCTTTAATTGTTTTGCTCA
>WTAY01000056.1 GCA_013139345.1 Methylophaga sp.
GGCTGCTGTTCGAGCAGTTGAACCAGCAACAAACAGTTCAATTAAGCGACTTTGCTTATACCAACTTAATCTACTTTTTCTCATACTGCTATCCTAGATTATTTTACTTATCTAGGACAGCCCCAAAAATAATACTAATGATAGCCATTCCCTTAATTTTGTCGGCTTGCTCTAACATCCAAGGTGTTGTTCGTGACAGAGGAACTGGGACTCCTATTCCATCTGCTCTAGTTCAAATAAATAAAGATAGCGCTTCTACTGATGCTCTTGGTCACTATCAAATCTTAGGTTCATTCTTGCCGGGCGATACCATGATGATTAATGCTCCAGGCTATAATATTTACACTAAAACAGTAAAGTCAACTAATGAAATAGTCGATATTGATTTATCAAAAAAGCAATAAATATAATAAAAAATCAAATGGGACTGTCAAAAAGCGGTAGCCCCCTATTTAGATCGTTATGCCTAAAAAAGGATAGTCATGGGCCAGTATCAGTTCGAAGAGTGGATAAAACAAGAACACCCACAAATTACAGATACCCTGCGTTACCCTAGAACGGTAAAAACCATATCGAACCACCTAAAAAAGTATGGTATTGATGGGTATAATTTATACTTTATTAATAATGCGAGTGACGCAAAAAAGCTGAAAACTCTTTATTTCGAAATTGAGGAATATTACTCACTCAATGATCGTGGAAACAATATGTACAGCCGAGCTTTCGACCTGTATATACAATACCTTAAAGTTAAAAAAAACACAGATTCAATAGCTAATGATATTCAACAAATTATTGAAAAATCAAATGTAGAAAACACAGAAAAATCCAGTTTAATTCAGAGCAGAATTGGTCAGGGTAAATTCAGAGATAACCTCCTAAACTTATGGGGAGGCTGTGCTGTAACAAAGTGTAATAAAGCTTCATTGCTTGTAGCATCACATATTAAACCTTGGAGTAAATCAGACGATCAGGAGCGTCTTGATCCATATAACGGGTTTTTGTTGTTACCAAACTTGGATAAGGCTTTTGATTTAGGTTTTATTTCTTTTGATTTATCAGGGAGTATTCTTATTTCAGGTAAATTCCCCGAGTATAAACTTTTCAGTATTTCTAAAACAATGAGCATACAAATTAGAGACCAGAATAAAGTTTACCTGGAATACCATCATTTGCATGTGTTCAAAAATACATAACAAAACCGAGAGGTAAAAGTGGACTTCACACCTATTCTTAATCAACTATATGGAGTACTTTGGTATTTAGTTCCTTTTTTCCTAATAATCACGTTATTAAAATCAGCATGGTTTAAAGGTGTTTTTGGTGAGTTTCTTGTTAATTTAAATGCCAAGTTATTTCTCGATAAAGAGCAGTATCACCTTATAAAAAACGTTACCTTGCCAACTGAAAATGGAAGCACTCAGATAGACCATATTATTGTTTCACGATATGGCATTTTTGTTGTTGAAACTAAAAATATGAAAGGCTGGATATTTGGTAGTCCAAACCAAAAAACGTGGACTCAAAAGATTTATAAGTATTCCAGTAAGTTTCAAAACCCACTTCACCAAAATTATAAACATACAAAAACGCTTGAATCATTATTAGCGTTGAATGAAGATCACATTTTTTCAGTTATTGTTTTTGTCGGTGATAGTACATTTAACACAGAAATGCCAGAAAATGTAACGTATGGCACAGGCTATATCCGTTATATAAAATCAAAAACTCTGCCTGTATTGACAGAGTTAGACGTTAAACGTATTACTCAAAAAATAGAAGCTGGCAGATTCCCCCCTTCTTTCAAAACAAACCGAGATCATGGGAAGCATGTTAAACAAATTGTAGCTAAAAAAGAACCTGTTCATTCATGCCCAAAGTGTGGCGCGGCAATGATTATGCGTAACGTTAAAAAAGGGCAACATAGTGGAAATAAGTTTTGGGGTTGTTCAAGTTTTCCAAAATGTAGAGGTATCGTGAGTATTACTTAATACATAAGTTCGACACTAATAGAAAAAACTATCACCCCATACCCACAATCATTTATACCCGTTATCATTCAAGATGAATGATAGTCAGAGCAATGCATAACACCTGATTAATGAGTGGTATTTAGATTGTCCCCCTCATCCCAACCTTCTCCCTCAAGGGAGAAGGAGCTAAAACTCCCTCTCCTGTTGGAGAGGGTTGGGGTGAGGAGATAAATTAAGGGTTAATGGAAGAATTCTGCATTTCCAATGATTATGGCTACGTACCAGTAATTATTCAATCTTGTAGTCTGTCATCCCCGTAAAAACAATGACGGAGTGAGAAACATACAAACTCATTAGTTATGGGCATGTAGACTAACAAGTTTCTTTTTATTATCAATACCTAACCGCCCAGTCTTAACTACATTTCTACGTATTCCTGATACCGGTGCAATCATATAAAGATCACCATTTTTACCAAGTAATTGCCGATTAACACCTTGTGATTTTGCAATGCCTGCATTGGCTTTTAGGTGATGCAATTCACCATGAACGGGAATGGCACAGTCAGGTTTTATCCAACCATACATTGCTTTAAGTTCATCACTTGCTGGGTGTCCTGATGCGTGAATGGGCAAGGTGCTGTCATCGGCGGTGATGACATCAACTTGCATTGCTTTCAAACGTTCAATCATTGTATTAATAGCCAGTTCATTACCGGGAATCATTTTTGAACTAAAGATAACGGTATCACCCGGTTCAAGATGCATGTCTCGAAAGCTATTAGAGCTCAGCCGGTTTAGTGCCGTTCTTGGTTCGCCTTGGCTACCTGTTGCGACTATCAATACGGTATGTGCTGGAAGGTAGCCTAGATGAGTGGGATCAACACTGGTTTCAACTGATGTCCACAACCCTGTTTTTTTGGCGGCTGACATCATATTAATTAAGGAGCGACCTAATAAACCAAGGTGACGGTTTGTTTGTTGTGAGATCTCGGCAATGGTATGAAGCCTCGCAAGGTTACTGCCAAAGCAGGTAACAATGACTCGCCCTTTCGCATTTTCAATATGCTGTTTTAAACCTTTGTGCAAATTGGCTTCTGATTCTGACCAACCTTGTACATCGGCATTGGTTGAATCACAGATCATGGCATCAATCCCTGATTCGGCTAATTTCTTATAGTCATTCTCTTGATAACGCGGCCCTAATAAGGGTTTAGGATCTAGCTTCCAATCTGCTGTATGAAACACCGATGCGACGGGTGTGGAAATTTTTAATCCAAAGGGTTCTGGAATAGAATGGGTTAACGCAACCCACTGAACATGAAATACGCCAATATCAATACGTGCATTTGCTTCAACAATGATAACGGGCACTTTTTTAACCAAGCCAACCTCAACTAGTTTCCGACGTAATATCTCAGCTGTAAATGCTGTGGTATAGATCGGGCAGCGTAATTTCTCCCATAGGTAAGGCACTGCACCGATATGATCTTCATGGGCATGTGTGATGACTAAGCCCGCAAGTTGATCTCGTCTATCAACGATAAACTGAGGGTCAGCCATTTGAACATGTGGGCGGTTATTGGTGATTTCTTCGCCTTCTAAGTCGGTGTTTTTATCAAAGATGACACCGCAGTCAACCATTAGCCATTGTCCATCATGGCCATATAAATTCATATTCATGCCGATTTCACCCGTTCCGCCTAATGGCAAAAACCAGAAATCTTTTGAATCAGGTGTCATATTATTCCTAAAACTATGCTTAAATTAATATCTATTATGCCACTTCTATCAGGAACAACATCATGACGATTAAAGCGACCATCAATATCAGTAACGTTGAGCCACAACTAACAAAAATTAATGATAATGAATTTTTGTTAGAGGTCGACAGTGATGACGTACAGCTTTCTTTGAAACTGAATGCTTTGCAAGTTCAAACGTTTGGACTCACCTGTGTGCATCATATTCCAGAAATGGAAACACGATTTTCTAATGTCACTGAAGAGGATATCTATCGTATTCCTGTAAAAGTTTTTAATTTTTTCACAGATCGAGAGCTGCAAACAATACTGCGAGAATCTCAAGCAGACGACTTTCAGTTATTTTATTGGTATATGCAAGATAGTACGGAGTTAATGCAGAAGTTTATTAATAATATGTCACAACGAGCCGCTGAAATACTCGTGGATGATGTTAAATATCTATTTGAAAGTCGACACCCTGACAATGCACCAATACACCAAGTTAAATTAGCAAGAAAAGCCACCGAGAACATTATAAAATTAGTTCACAGCTTACAGCTTAGCGGTGAAGTTTCGACTCTCTAAACACTGCAATTAATGCCTTATTTCTCATAGATGGTATAATAATTGGTCGTTTGATATTAAGAATTACTTAACTCGTTGATTGTTGTAAGGGTAACGTAGATGGATACACCAAATTTAATAGAAGAAGGTTTAAATCTAATGCTTTTTGGCATGGGATTTGTCTTTGTATTTTTGACATTATTAGTCATCGTAACGTCATTGATGTCGTGGATTATTATCAAAGTCGAGAAAAACATTGGTGTTATTCCTGATGAAGGCGTTGCAGCACCCACAACGTTTATCCCCCCGCATGGACCGCTTGCTGAACAACCAGCAACCGATGACAAAACATTAATCTCAGTATTAACTGCAGCTGTACATAAATATCGTTCTCGCAAATAGTTCGCGTTAAAACGAGTAGTATTTTGCACAACCATTAAATATCTGAAGGCCATTTATGACCCAATCTAAACAAGCACTCGGCATCACAGACGTTGTATTACGTGATGCACATCAATCATTGTTCGCAACACGCTTGCGTCTTGATGACATGCTTCCTATTGCAGCAAAGCTAGACCAAGTAGGTTATTGGTCAGTTGAAACATGGGGTGGTGCCACATTTGATTCATGTATTCGTTATTTAGGCGAAGATCCTTGGCACCGCATTCGTAGCTTGAAAGAAGCAATGCCTAATACCCGCCAACAAATGTTACTTCGCGGTCAAAACTTATTGGGCTACCGCCATTATGCTGATGATGTAGTGCGTAAGTTTGTTGAACGTGCAGCCATTAACGGGGTTGATGTTTTCCGTGTATTTGATGCAATGAATGACCCGCGTAACCTTGAAACAGCAATTAAAGCCGTGCAAGAAAATGATCGCCATGCCCAAGGTACAATTTCATATACATTAAGCCCCGTTCATGACCTTAATACATGGGTTGATTTAGCTAAACGTATTGAAGATATGGGCGCGCATTCTTTATGTATTAAAGATATGGCGGGCTTACTTAAACCTTATACTGGTTTTGAACTCGTTTCAGCATTGAAACACGCTATTGATATTCCTATTCAAGTACATTCTCATGCAACAACCGGTTTATCTACGTCAACACTTCTAAAATGTGTTGAAGCTGGTGCCGATACTGTTGATACCGCTATTTCTACTATGTCGATGACATACGGTCATTCAGCGACTGAAAGCGTTGTCTCAATCTTTGAAGGTACTGATCGCGATACCGGTTTGAATACTGAACTTTTAGCTGAAGTAGCTGATTATTTCCGTGAAGTTCGCAAAAAATATGCACCATGGGAAGGTTCATTAAAAGGTGTTGATGCTCGCATCCTTGACGCTCAAGTTCCAGGTGGCATGTTAACCAATATGGAAAGCCAGCTTCGTGAACAAGGTGCAAGTGATCGTTTCGCTGAAGTATTGGACGAAATCCCACGTGTTCGTGAAGATTTAGGCTTTATACCTCTGGTTACACCAACATCACAAATTGTAGGTACTCAAGCAGTACTCAACGTATTAACTGGCGAACGCTATAAAACAGTGACAACAGAGACTGCCGGCGTATTAAAAGGTGAATACGGTGCAGCTCCTGCTGCATTCAATGCTGAGTTACAAAATACGGTACTTGATGGTGCAGAAGTAATTACATGTCGCCCTGCTGATTTGATTGAACCAGAAATGGAAAGACTAACAGCTGAATTACAAGAGATTGCTGAAGCGGATAATATTCAACTTGAAGAAGGCGAACGTGAAATTGATGATGTATTAACCTATGCATTGTTCACTCAAGTTGGTCTCAAGTTCCTAGAAAACCGTAATAACCCAGATGCATTTGAACCTGTTCCAACATTAGAAGCTGCAGAAGCGGCGACTAGAGCGCCAAGTGATGAAGAAGTGTATACCATTGCTGTTAATGGACAAAGCTATGTAGTTCAAGTCAATGAAGGTGGTGATATTAGTAATATTACATCATCAGCACCTGCAATATCTTCTCCTGCCGTAGC
>WTAY01000050.1 GCA_013139345.1 Methylophaga sp.
CCGGAAAATCGACATTAATCAATGATACCTTGTTGAAAATGACCTCTAAAACACTTAATAACGCCTCGGATGAACCAGCGCAGCATAGTGAAATATTAGGTTTAGAACAGTTAGATAAAGTGGTGGCTATTAATCAAAGCCCAATCGGACGAACACCACGATCAAATCCTGCAACCTATACAGGGATTTTTACCCCTGTTCGAGAATTATTTGCAGGAACCCCTGAGTCACGCTCCCGAGGTTATGGCCCTGGCCGTTTCAGCTTTAATGTTAAAGGGGGACGCTGTGAAGCCTGTCAGGGTGATGGTTTAATTAAAGTTGAAATGCATTTCTTGCCAGATATTTATGTGCCATGTGATGTATGTAAAGGCAAACGTTATAACCGTGAAACATTGGATATTCGTTATAAAGGCAAAACAATTACCGATGTATTAGACATGACAATTGAAGAGGCCAACGTGTTTTTCACCAACATTCCAACGGTTGCCAAGAAAATCGAGACTTTAATGGATGTGGGTTTAACCTATATCAAGTTAGGCCAAAATGCGACGACCTTATCAGGTGGTGAAGCGCAACGCGTTAAGTTAGCAAAAGAATTATCGAAGCGAGACACGGGCAAGACACTCTATGTGCTTGATGAGCCAACAACAGGCTTACATTTCTTTGATATTGAACAATTGATGAAGGTATTACATAGCCTACGAGATCGGGGTAATACCATTGTCGTGATTGAGCATAATTTAGACGTGATTAAAACAGCAGACTGGGTTATTGATATGGGGCCAGAGGGTGGGGCCGGTGGTGGTATGGTGGTAGCCGTTGGTACACCTGAGGATGTGGCAAAAAATAAAGAATCTCATACAGGACATTATTTGGCCCCACTATTGGCAATGTAAGTACATTTGTAAGTTTTAATGAGAATGTGTTCTAATTAAACAATACTAAACAAGGAAGCTAGTATGTTTTTCAGGGACCACAGCCATATTGTATCGGGTACGGCTTTATCAGAATCGTACAGTTTTACTCTTATTATTATTTCTATTTTAATAGCGGTACTGTCATCTTTCACTGCATTTGGAACGGCTGAGCGCCAATATAATTCATTACGCAAAAGTCATAAAATAGCGTGGAACTTATTTGGTGCCGCGTCAATGGGCCTTGGTATTTGGGCCATGCACTTTATAGGAATGCTTGCTCTTAGCCTTCCTGTTCCTATTTTCTACGATGTGGCTACCACCATCATTTCCATTATTCCTGTAATTTGTGCGTGTAGCATTGTTTTATGGATGATGGCACAGCAGAAATATAACATCAGGCGTTTAGTTCTTGGCGGGATGTTATTGAGCTCTGGAATAGGGCTTATGCATTATATTGGTATGGCAGGAATGAGAATGAATGCGGTAATGGTGCATGATCTCTCTATATTTTACCTGTCATTGCTGGTTGCCATTATTCTGGCGATGGTGGCGCTTCGGGTCAGTCAGCAGGCGGCTAAATATACACACTATCAATTCATAACAAAGCGACAAATTACTGGAGCTGCCGTGATGGGCGTAGCGACATCAGCAATGCATTATATCGCTATGGCCTCGGTTAATTTTTACCCACACCAATATGAACATGACCTTTCAGGAATAAGTTCCAGCACATTAACCAGCTTCGTTGTTGGTGTGGCATTTCTTATTTTAAGCATTGCGATAGCGGTGCCTTATTTCTTACGATATAAGAAAATGTTGGGGGCATTAGGTGAAAATGTAACGCGCTTGAGTTTTGCATTGAGTGCTGCTAATCAAGGATGGTTTGATCTTAACCCTCAAACAGGAGAGGTATCCGTCAGTGATAGTTATGCAAGACTATTAGGCTATACACCTGAAGAATTTGAACCCAGTATTGCGGGATGGCGCAGTAGTATTCACCCCGAAGATCTAGAGCCAACGGTAGAGGCGGCAAAAAAAAACTTACGTATTGATGGTGCCTTAGAATATGAATATCGACGACGAACAAAACAAGGTAGTTGGTTATGGTTACGTTCAAGAGGTGAAGTTGTTGAGTGGGATAAGGAAAATAAGCCTGTTAGGCTGATTGGTATTCAAACAGACATAACGCAAAGAAAAGAACAGCAAAAAGAGTTAGAGAAGATGGCGCATTATGATGTGCTAACGCAGTTGCCGAACCGTACATTATTTGCACGTCGATTTGCTATCGCGGTTGAGCAAAGCAAAGCCAATAAGTCATTCTTAGCCATTTGTTTTTTAGATCTAGATAACTTCAAACCCGTTAATGATAATTATGGTCATGATGTGGGGGACCAATTATTAATTGATGTGGCTGCACGTATAAGATCTCACCTCAGATCGGAAGATACTGTCTCTCGTCAAGGAGGAGATGAGTTTACATTACTATTAAGCAATCTTGATTCTTTTGAAGAGTGTGAACGTATGCTTGAGCGAATTCAAGCATCATTGGCTGAACCCTATTTGATCAATAATTATCCACACAAAATTAGTGCTTCAATAGGTGTGACGTTATATCCGAATGATAATTCTGATATTGATACCTTGATTCGACATGCCGATCAGGCAATGTATCAAGCTAAAATAAGTGGTAGAAGTCGCTATCATTTGTTTGATGTATTAGATGTGCAAAGAACGATAGAAAAGCAAAGTCAGTTAACGAGAATTGAAACAGCCTTAGCGAATAATGAGTTTTGCTTATATTATCAACCTAAAGTGAATATGGCCACGGGCGAGGTATTTGGTGCCGAAGCGTTGGTGAGGTGGATACATCCCGAGAAAGGGCTGCTATCACCTGATGAATTTCTACCAGTAATGGAAGGTTCAGATTTAGAAATAAGATTTGGTAACTGGGTGATTAACCAAGCATTGCAACAACTAGATGAATGGCAGAATACAGGGCTAAAACTTGAAGTGAGTATTAACATTTCATCAGATCATATTCAGTCTGAATTATTTTTGGCACAGTTAGATAGTGCATTAGCTACTTGGCCAAAAGTGGATTCACATGATTTACAAATAGAAATTCTTGAAAGTAGTGCTTTAAGTGATTTGGATGCAGTCAGTAATGTAATTCATATTTGTCGAGATGTATTGGGGGTCTCAGTAGCATTGGATGATTTTGGTACAAGCTATTCATCACTGACACATTTAAGAAGCTTGCCGGCCGGCATTATTAAAATCGATCAAAGTTTTGTTCGAGACATGCTAGAGGATCCAAGTGATTGTGCCATTATTGAAGGTGTTATTGCCTTAGCAAATTCCTTCAACCGGAAGGTGATTGCAGAAGGTGTGGAAACAATCGAACAAGGTGAGATGTTACTCTTAATGGGCTGTAATGTTGCTCAAGGTTATTATATAGCTAAGCCGATGCCCGCTTCAGAAATACCAACATGGTTAAATGACTATCAAGTAAATCAACAATGGCTTGCGATAGGCTGCAGAAAAGAATTATCAGAAAAACAGAAACGACTAAAATTGTTCGATTTAACGGTGTCTAGCTGGCATAAACGTTTTCTTAATAACCTCAAGGGAACGACTGATGAGATTGATTATTGGCCCATTATGGAAAAAAGAAAGTGTCCATGTGGTTTGTGGATTAGGCGTGAGACACAAGTAGGACTATTCGATCCTATGTGGTTAGAACGTTTAGGTGATTATCATCAGCAAATGCATGACTTGGCTAATGAGTTAAAAAAATTGTATTTGAATGGTAAACTTGAGCTGATAGAAGTAAAAATAGAAACATTGACAAGTATTTTTGAACAGCTTAAAGATAGTGTGGCTGAACAAGCATAGGTTAAACATGGCATTAGAACAAGAAATCAAATTACTGGTGAAAGGTGAGGAAAAGATCGACTTATCCTTACTTTCTTATTTGTCTGAGTTGAGTCAAGAAATACCCCGTATAGACCACTTAGTCAGTACGTATTTTGATACACCAGACTTATTGTTGAGTCAGCAACGCTTAGGGTTGCGAATGCGTCAAATTAATGATCATTACTTACAAACGGTAAAGACATCGGGTTCAGTGAAAAATGGTCTGCATCAGCGAGAAGAGTGGGAGTATGACTTGGCAGGGCCTGAATGGGACCTTTCAACGCTAAGGATGACACCTTTGCTAACAATGATTGATGATGCTGAAACATGGTCTCAACTTGCTCCTTTATTTGTCACCGACTTTTTGCGTGAGACGATGCAATTAACCCTGTCAGATGGAACTCAAATAGAACTGGCTTATGATTGTGGTGAAGTGAGATCGGGACAGTTAACAACGGACATCCATGAAATCGAACTAGAGTTAAAAGCAGGGGACAGTGAGCAGCTAGCTGTTGTTGCGAATGTACTTAGCCAACAGTTAAACATCACGCTGAGCGATGTCAGCAAGGCACAGATGGGCTATGAACTGCTCACTAAAAGTCGTAATAACGGATAAAACTCTTTTTTCTAACTTATCGTGTTGATAAGCCTCGGTTTGTTGAGAATTTCCAAGTTCGAATAATGGTGAGCATATCGTTATTTTTAAGAACATTGTCAGGGATTGCTGCATAAGGAGCACCAAGTCGGACAATTTTAACTGCGGCAGCATCTAATACTTTGTGGCCTGATGAACGCGACACAATAATGCCATCAGGCGGAACACTGCCATCAGGGTTTATATCAACTGACAGCATTAGCGTACCATTTATATTTTTCTTCTTTGCTTCTTGCGGATAATTAAAGTTACCAATACGCTCAACTTTCATTTCCCATGATTTCATATAGGCTGCGGCGGCATATTCTTTTGTTGCTGCGGAGATTTTCCGTTTTTTAGGCCGTTTACTGAGCGCCCTTGTGACGGCATCAAACTGCTTTTCGAGTAGTGCTATTTCATCTTGAGTAGGTATTTTTAAGTCACGAGCAGATATCTTAGGTTTTGTTGCAGTTGTTGGTTCTGATTGTTGTTGCTTCGGTTCTTCTGGTGCTTGCGGAACGATACGATCTGCTTTTTCTTGCGTAATTATTTTGTCGGGTCTTGTCTGAGGTTTACTTTCTTCTTTTATTTTTTCAACAGGTTTTACTTCTTCAACCACTTCTTGTGGCACGGCAATTTCAACCTCTGGTGATGGTGGAATAGTTGGGGTTGGTTCAATTATTGACGGTTTAGTTGGAGATGCATTGTCCTCTTCTACGGGGAGGGATGACTCAGGGCTGGGTTCCGGTGATTTTGTATCTGTCTCACCGCCACCTTCATTATTCGCTTGAGCAAAAAAGTCTGCTTGCTCAGGTGCCTCTTCTGTTTGTTGTTTGACTAAGGTTATTTCAAGGTTTACTAAAGGGCTATTTGTGGGGGGCGCTGTCACACCAAACCCTACCCCTAAGACAATACTTAGATGAAGAATAGCTGAAAATAGTAGTGTGAAAATTAGCCGATCAGTGGCTGTTATCTTGCCCATAATTATGAGGTACTTGAATCCTTAAGTACTCTTATAATGGCGGGTTTTGCGTTGCCAATCAAGCGAACACGATCTTTCATTAGTGGACTTAGTTCAATTTGACCATCAGGACGAACAAGCATCACTCGATCAATCTGCATCGCTGCAGCAATCGTTGGCCAATCATCACCAGCAACAAACAGAGCGGTAGCCGCCGCATCAGCAATAGAGGCATTGGCATGCAATACCGTAACGGATGTCGCTTGAGCTGCAGGATAGCCTGTTCGAGGATCAATGATATGCGGGTAACGTTTACCGTCGTATTGGAAGAAGCGTTCATAATCCCCAGAGGTAAATACGCTCTCATCTCCTTTCAAAGCAATAGAGGCAAGCATGCCACTTTGACGTGGATGACGGATGCCAATAATCCAAGGGCGCTGGCCATGCGAGCCAATAGCGCGGAGATCACCACCAATATTTACGATCGCGTTGTTAATGCCATGTTGCTTTAAGGCCTTAATGGCAGTATCAACGGCAAAGCCTTTCGCAAAGGCACCAAAGCCTAACTTCACGAAACTGTTGCTACTTGTTAACTCACCATTTGTAATGTGAATATCATCCATCGTTGGTCGCTGTGTTAACCAGTTGTTGATATCGCTTTCGCTAGGAGGAGGATGGGATTCAAACCAATTATCTTGATGGAATCCCCATAACTCAAACAGTTTTCCCGCGGCAGGGTTAAATAAATGCTGACTGTCACGTGCCAGTGTTTTTGCTAAATTAATTAGTTGTGCAGTATCTTCTTCAACTGCAATTGCTTTGCCTTCACTAATTGCCGCATTAATGGTTGTCAGCGTACTAGGCTGCCATGCATGCCATGAATTATTAATATTCGAGAAGGCTTCTTCCAAAATCGTAATGGTATTGTTGGCAACGTCTTCATTAACATCATACAAACTCACATCAATTTCAGTACCAAAAGCATAAAACTTGCCTTGGCGGGTTTGTGGTTCGCTTTCACAGCCAACTAATAAGAGTGCGATGCCGATACATAATAGGCGGGTTAATTTCATGATAATTGTTGCTCAATGCAGTCCATTAAATCGTCTGCGATAGTAAGGTTAAATTGCTGATCAAGTTCGCGAATACAGGTCGGGCTAGTGACATTGATTTCGGTGAGGTAGTTGCCAATAACATCTAAACCAACAAAATAGAGTCCTTTTTCGCGTAATTTAGGCCCAACTTGCTGACAAATCCATCGATCGTGTTCTGTTAGCGGCCGTCCTTCTGCTCGGCCACCTGCGGCAAGGTTACCTCGGGTTTCACCTTCGGCTGGAATACGAGCTAAAGCATAAGGTATGGGCTCACCATTGATCATCAGAATACGTTTATCACCATCGACGATCTCAGGAATAAACTGCTGCGCCATTATAGATGTTTTACCGTGATCGGTTAGGGTTTCGATAATGACACTAAAGTTAGGATCATCCTGTTTGACTCGGAAAATTGATGCACCGCCCATACCATCAAGCGGTTTTAAAATAATATCACCATGCTGTTGTTGAAAGCTGCGAATTAACTCTGATTTTCGAGTGACTAAGGTTGCAGGACAGCATTGTGGAAACCATGCAGTGAATAACTTTTCATTTGCATCACGAAGGCTTTGAGGGTTATTAACAACGAGAACGCCTGCTTGTTGCGCTTGCTCTAGTAAATAGGTGCTGTAGATATATTCCATATCAAAGGGGGGATCTTTTCGCATTAAAATAACGTCAAGATCGGCAAGAGGTAAGTAAGCACTCTCGCCTAATTGATACCAGTCATCAGCATCTTCAGTTACCGACAAGGGTGTCATTGCGGCGGAAACAATACCTTGATGTAAAAACAGGTCTTGTTGTTCCATGTAATACAGTGTCCAGCCTTTTGCTTGTGCTGCCAATAACATGGCAAAGCTACTGTCTTTTTTTATATTGATGGCTGAAATAGGATCCATCACGATGCCGATATGTCGACTCATGTTATGAACTCTTGTCGTTATTAGGTAAGAGGGAATTTTACCTGAAAAAGGGCGCGATGAGTTGCTTGCCATCTTTCTGCCACAATTGATCGGTACATCTCCCTGAGCTAGCCCCAGAAATTTCCATCTTAGTTGTTGTAATAAGGCCTACATTTACTAGAAAAAGGGAAGAGTCATGAAGGCATCGCAACAAATAGGTAATCATTTATTCTCAAGCTTGATGAGCTGTGTGGTCTATAGCTGGGGTATCGGCTTAGTTGTTAGCTTAGCTTTGATGGGGTTGGTTTTATTTTCATCACCTGCTCATGCTGAGATTACTGATGAGCAAGTTTTAGAGACGGTGCAATCATTCTCTGATTTTCAATCAGGTCAGTTGGTGTTTCGTACAGAGCTGGGAGAGTATCTGGTGAGCCCAAAGCTTAATACTGACGTTGATATTGAGATTAATGGCTTATTGGCACGAGTAACCGTGAGTCAGACATTCTCTAATCCATCTTCACAGTGGCAAGAAGGCATTTATGTTTTTCCCCTTCCTGAAACTGCCGCCGTTGATCATTTACGAATGAAAGTGGGCGAGCGGTTTATTGAAGGCGATATTAAACCCAAGCAGCAAGCTCGGAAAATATATCAACAGGCAAAAAATGAGGGTAAACGAGCGAGCCTTGTTGAACAGCAACGACCTAATATGTTCACCACGTCAGTGGCAAATATTGCACCAAACGATAGTATTACTATTGTTATTGAATATCAGCAAATGGTGTCACAAGATGCGGGTACGTTTAGTTTACGGTTTCCAATGGCGATAACCCCGAGGTATATATCGGGAGTATCGATAGAAAATACACAAGAAATTAACCATTTTAGTGGCAGTGGTTGGGCCCTAAATACGGATAAAGTACCCGATGCCTCACATATTACACCACCTGTTTTAGCGGCAGAAAGCGAATCAAGTCATCACGTAAATATATCCATTATGCTGGCGGCTGGCTTTGATTTGGATTACGTGAAGAGTGCTTATCATGAAATTGAAGAAGTGATTGTTGATGCGAACACGAGAAAAATACGCTTAGTTGATGATATTGTAGCAAATCGTGATTTTGAATTAGTTTGGCAGGCTAGCGATCAGCAAGCACCTCAAGCGGCGCTCTTTAGGCAGCATAAAGACGGCAATGATTATGCCTTATTGATTCTAACGCCGCCAAATCAGCTGAATATTGACAGTATTTCACGTGAACTTATTTTCATTGTTGATACATCAGGTTCGATGGATGGCACATCAATGAAACAGGCAAAGTTAGCATTGCAATATGGATTGACACAGTTAAGGCCACAAGACAGTTTTAATATAATTCGCTTTAGTGATGATGTGGATAGTCTATTTAGACAAGCAAAAGTTGCAAGTAGAACAAGCCTAGATATTGCCCATGATTATGTTAATTGGTTGCATGCCGACGGTGGAACAGAAATGGCTCCTGCATTAAAAATGGCATTGCAGGCTAAGCAAACCACCGAAGGACTTCGCCAAGTTGTCTTTTTAACTGATGGCAGTGTTGGTAATGAAGATGAGTTGTTTTCCATTATTGAACGCGATCTAGGCAATAGTCGTTTATTTACCGTTGGAATTGGTAATGCGCCGAATAGTCACTTTATGAATAGAGCGGCATTATTCGGTCGGGGAAGCCATAGCTATATTAGATCTGAAGGCGAAGTAAGACAAAAAATGCAGACGTTATTTGCTAAGTTATCTCAGCCTGTCTTAACGGATATTAAGCTTGAATTAAATGACGTTGACAGTGAAGTCTTCCCTAAAGCAGTGCCTGATTTATATTTGGGTGAACCACTATTACTGACATTAAAAGCGACAATGTTGCCAGATGAAATTGTGATTAAGGGCATGTACGGTAATCAAGCATGGCAGCAGAAGGTTACTTTACAGGGTGGAGGGCAATCTGAGGCGGTATCAGTATTATGGGCGCGACGTAAAATAAGTGAATTAATGGATGAATATCGACGAACTCATCATGACAGCGTTAAAGCCGAGTTAGTCGAGACCGCCTTAGAACATCACTTAGTCAGTAAATTTACATCACTGGTAGCGGTAGATAAAACACCTGTGCGTCCATTGGCTAAAAAGTTAAATACTCAGACTATTGCTGTTAACCCTCCGGCTGGGAGTGTCATATCACAATTGCCACAAACGGCAACACCTGCAACATTACAGCTTATCTTAGGTCTATTGTTATTACTTGTGAGTTTGTTGCTACAGTGGAGGCGAGCATGAAACAAGGTAGTGTTCACTATTTTCAAGTTATTGTCTTTGTGGCTGCAATCGCGTTATTAACATGTGGTGGGTATATCCATGCAAAAGCACAATTGGCGCAATGGCTTATTTCCTCAGCCTGGACTCAAGCAACGAATGATAAGGTTCAGATCAAACCATGGCCTTGGGCTGACACGTGGCCGGTAGCAAGATTAGAAGTGCCACGATATAAGATAGATCACTATGTTTTAGCAGGTTCAACGGGTGAATCACTAGCCTTTGGGCCGGGGCATGTGTTTGCCTCAGCGGCACCAACAGAGCAAGGAAATACGATTATTGCCGCACATCGAGATACACACTTTGAATTCCTGCAAGATGTGCAACAAGGTGATGTAATTACGATTCACAATACGAAGGGAAAGCGGCGAGACTATATTGTGCAAGATATGAAGGTGGTTGATAAAAACGATGTGGCTTGGCTAGATAATGCGGCATATTCCCATCAATTAACCTTGGTTACGTGTTATCCCTTTAATGCCATTCAAGTGGGTGGAAGATTGCGTTATGTTGTTCGTGCCGTATCCAGAGAAGATATTTCAGCTTAAATATATGTTGTGCTATGAGATTCGGGATAAACTCTGAAACCTGCATCTTCAAGTAGATTGGCTATATAAGAATAGTCCGATGTTCGCTATAATTATGAAATCTTTGATTATAGATTGTGATTTTAACGAATGAGTACAACATCAGTAGCTGTGGCTGAAACGCCAAAAACCTTTCAGGAATTGATCCTGAGACTGCAACAATATTGGGCTGAGCAAGGCTGTGTCTTGCTTCAACCTTATGACATGGAGGTTGGCGCGGGTACTTTTCACCCCGCTACATTCTTGCGAGCAATTGGCCCTGAGCCATGGAGTGCTGCGTATGTTCAGCCATCACGTCGTCCGACAGATGGTCGTTATGGTGAAAATCCAAATCGCTTACAGCATTATTATCAATTCCAAGTGATATTAAAGCCGGCTCCAATAAATATTCAAGAACTGTATTTAGACTCATTGAAAATGTTGGGCTTAGATACGTCTATTCATGACATTCGTTTTGTAGAAGATAACTGGGAATCACCAACGTTAGGTGCGTGGGGCCTTGGTTGGGAAATTTGGCTAAACGGTATGGAGGTGACACAGTTTACCTACTTCCAGCAAGTCGGCGGGCTAGAGTGTAGTCCCGTCGCAGGTGAGATTACCTATGGTTTAGAGCGTATCGCAATGTATTTGCAAGGCGTGAGCAGTGTGTATGATTTAGTGTGGTCTGAAGGCCCTAATGGCACAGTGACCTATGGCGATGTATTCCATCAAAATGAAGTGGAAATGTCGGAATACAACTTTGATCATGCGGATGTTGATAGTTTATTCGTTAATTTTGATACTTACGAACGTGAGAGCGCTCGCATGATTGAAGCAGGTCTTCCTCTTCCTGCCTATGAATTGGTATTAAAAGCATCACATACTTTTAATTTATTAGATGCTCGTAAAGCAATTTCGGTGACAGAACGTCAACGGTTTATTTTACGAGTACGAACATTGGCTCGTGCCGTTGCACAAGCTTATTATGACCGTCGAGAATCGTTGGGCTTTCCTATGTTAGCGACAGCAAACAAGGAGGCTAAATCATGAGCAATACGCGTGATTTATTAATTGAATTAGGTACAGAAGAACTACCACCTAAGGCACTGAAAAAACTCATTCAAGCATTTGAATCAGGAATTAAACAAGGCCTTGAAAAAGCAGAGCTGAATTTTGATTCAATTCGTTCGTATGCCGCACCACGCCGTATGGCCGTTGTTGTTGATGGTTTACAGGTTCGTCAAGAAGACCGTATAGTTGAGCGTCGTGGCCCAGCTGTTACAGCCGCTTTCGATGATGATGGTAACCCAACAAGAGCGGTACAAGGTTTTGCTCGTTCTTGTGGTGTTGAGGTTGAAGAATTAGGCAAGCTGGAAACAGATAAAGGTGCTTGGTTAGTCTTTAAAAAACAACAAACAGGTGCTGAGGCAGACAGCCTAATTCCTGAAATTTTGCAGCAAGCACTCAATGATTTGCCGATTCCAAAACGTATGCGTTGGTCAGATTTGCCAGGAGAGTTTGTTCGTCCTGTGCATTGGCTTGTTTTATTATTTGGTGATGAGGTTATTCCCGTTGAATTATTGGGTGTGACATCTGGTCGTGAAAGCCGAGGTCATCGTTTCCATCATCCTGAAACAATTCGTATTCAATCTGCTCAAACCTATGCGCCTCAGTTAGAAACTGAAGGGCATGTGCTGGTGGATATGACGGCACGTCGAGAAGCAATTCATGGCCAAGTGCTAGAGATAGCCATCAAATTAGGTGGTGAAGCAGTTTTAAATGAAGACTTATTAGATGAAGTGACGGGCTTAGTTGAATGGCCAGTCGCATTGTCAGGTTCATACGACAAACGTTTTCTTGAGTTGCCTGCAGAAGCCTTGATTTCTTCTATGGAAGAGCATCAAAAGTATTTTGCAGTACGCGATAAGTCAGGTGATTTACTACCTTACTTCATCACTATTTGTAATATTGAAAGTCGTGATCCAGCCCAAGTGATTGCCGGTAATGAGCGCGTCATCTTACCTCGATTGAGTGACTCTGCTTTTTTCTGGGAAACGGATAGAAAACGACCTTTAGCTGATCGCCAAGAACAACTAAAAACCATCGTTTTCCAAAACAAATTGGGATCGGTATTTGATAAATCAGCACGAGTTGCCAAATTAGCCGCAGT
The DNA here is from genome assembly GCA_013139345.1 of Methylophaga sp. Taxonomy (GTDB): domain Bacteria; phylum Pseudomonadota; class Gammaproteobacteria; order Nitrosococcales; family Methylophagaceae. The sequence continues at coordinate 12,499 of WTAY01000050.1, forward strand.
GATTGCGACCGAGATTGGTGGTGATGCTCAATTAGCAGAGCGAGCGGCCTTATTAGCAAAATGTGATTTAGTTACAGAGATGGTGGGTGAGTTCCCTGATTTGCAAGGTATTATGGGGCGTTACTATGCTCGATTAGATGGCGAGCATGATGATGTGGCAGAAGCGCTTGATGAACAGTATCTACCACGGTTTGCAGGTGACAAACTGCCACAAACAATATCGGGTCAAGCGGTGAGTTTGGCTGAGAAATTAGATACGCTCGTTGGCTTGTTTGGTATCGGTCAACCGCCAACAGGTGTTAAAGATCCCTTTGCATTACGACGTGCAGCATTAGGTGTGCTTCGAATTGTGATTGAGAACAAATTGGATCTTGATTTGTCAGCACTACTTGAGCAAGCGCAACAAGGCTTTGATGACAAACTGACAGAAAAAGCTGTGACAGCTCAAGTTATGCAGTATTTCTTTGATCGTCTTCGAGGCTATGCTCAAGATAAAGGGGTCAAAGCAGATGTGTTTGAATCCGTATTAGCTGTTACTCCAACACGACCTTTAGACTTTATGCAGCGTTTAACTGCTGTTGCCGAGTTCCGTCAATTGGAACAAGCTGAAGCATTGGCTGCTGGTAATAAACGTATTGGTAATATTTTACGTAAGAATGATGCCGAAGGTGATGCTGGTGCAATTGATGACAGTTTATTAGTTGAAGCTGCAGAGCAAGCATTAGCTAAGAAGCTCATAATAGTAAAGAGTGCCGTTGAACCATTGATGGCAAAGGCCGATTATGCGGGGGTGTTGAACACCTTAGCTGAAATGAGAGAAACAGTTGATGGTTTCTTTGATGAGGTGATGGTGATGGCAGATGACCTTACTATTCGAGCAAACCGTTTAGCGTTATTAAATCAAACTCGCGCCCTATTTTTAGGTGTCGCTGATATTTCACACCTTCAGGGATAAAAGAGGACTCTTGCCGTGTCACTGATAATTCTGGATCGAGATGGTGTTATAAACCATGATTCGGATGACTTTATTAAGTCACCTGCTGAGTGGGAGCCAATTGAAGGGAGCTTGGAGGCGATTGCTCGTTTGAATCATGCAGGATATCGTGTGGTTGTCATTACAAACCAATCTGGTATCGCACGAGGCTTATTGGATGTCGAGACCTTAACGCGGATCCATAGCAAAATGCGTCGAATGCTGGCCCAAGTTGGTGGAAAGATTGAATCTATCCTTTATTGCCCACATGGCCCCGATGATGATTGTGAGTGCCGTAAGCCCAAGGAAGGTGCTTATACTGAATTGGCTCATCGCTTACGTCTTGATTTGATTAATGTACCAGCGGTGGGAGATTCTTTACGAGATTTGCTTGCAGCACAGTCTGCTGGAGCAACCCCCATTTTGGTGAAGACAGGTAAAGGTGAGCGAACGCTCAGTCAAGGGATTCCTGACGGGATTGCTGTTTATGATAACTTATCTGACGTGGTGACTTCGCTATTGGAGTCAGACCTGTAATGTTGTTTATTCGCTCATTATTATTCACCTGTATGCAGGTTGTTACGACTGTGCTATTTTCACTTTTGGGTGTGCTGTTATGGCCGATACCATTTAAATGGCGCTATAAAGTAGTCAGTAAATGGGCACGTTTGAACTTATGGTTGTTAGAGAAAATCTGTGGCATTCATTATCAAATAGAAGGGTTAGAGCATATTTCTGATGAACCAAGTATTATTATGTGTAAACATCAGTCAGCATGGGAAACGCTCGCATTACAAGTTATTTTCCCTCAACAAGTATGGGTTCTGAAGCGAGAGTTGCTATGGATACCCTTCTTTGGCTGGGGCTTGGCGGCTTTAAACCCTATTGCAATTGATCGCAGTGCCGGACGAAAGGCGCTTAGCCAAGTTGTAGCACAGGGTAAAGAACGATTATTAGCGGGTTCTTGGATTGTTATCTTTCCTGAAGGTACTCGTATTCCAACAGGTCAGATTGGTCGATTTGGTATTGGTGGAGCAAAATTAGCAGTAGAATCTAATGCTAATGTTATACCTGTTGCACATGATGCTGGTAAAGCTTGGCCTAAAAAAGGGTTTATTAAATACCCATCGACAATAAAGATGGTTATAGGTGAAAAAATAGCAGTGAAGGATAAATCTGCAGCAGAAGTAAATAAGCAGGTATATCAATGGATGGAAGGTCAAATGACTAGCCTAGAAGGTGGTCATCCTAAAGTCTTTGCGAAAGAGGATAAGAATAGTGGCAAGAAATGAAGATGTTCTACGTTTATTGTTAGTAGAGGAATCACTGACAGATGCTGAAAGTGTTATCAACCTTATCCGGCGAACGGGTCATGCTGTTAGAGCGTCACGATATGACAAATTAGAAGATATAGAGAGTGCTGTAACAGAGCACACTTGGGATTTGATTTTCTGTCGAGATGGACTAAAAGAAGTTTCACCCCATGTGCTACTAGAACTCATTAACCGTTTAGGACGTGATATTCCTTGTATTATTCTGGTTTCTGAGCAAGAAAATAGTGATGATTATTATGACATTGGTGCTAAGGATATCATTCGATTTGATGACACCAACCGCTTACCTTTTGTTATTGCACGAGAATTAGATAATTTATTCGTGCGTCGCCTAAGTCGACGAAATGAACGCTCTTTACGTGAAAGTGAGAAGCGTTCTCGATTGTTATTAGAGAGTTCACGAGATGCCGTTGCCTATGTACATGAAGGCATGCATATTTATGTTAACCATTCTTATTTAACATTATTTGGCTATAATGATGTTGAGGATGTTGATGGGCTCTCTATATTAGATATGATTTCATCAGCGGATCATGGCAAGTTCAAAGTCGCCTATCGGAATTTTTCTGAAAAAATCAATGCCAAACCTGAACTCATTACCGTTTTATGTTCTAGTGATGAGCGAGGTGAATTTGAGACCACAATTGAGTTTAGTCATGCCGAGGTTGAAGGCGAAAATTGTACTCAACTTGTTATTCGTGAAAAAGAAAATGAGGTTATCGCTTCTACTATTTCAGATGAAGCGCTAGCGGAAGTACGAGATTACGATTCACTGACTAGGCTTTATAATCGCACACGCTTTATGGATGAGCTTGAACAGGCTGTTCGACAAGTTGATGATGGAGCGGGGCCGTCAGAGCTATTGTATCTTGTTATAGATGATTTCCAGAAAATAAAAGAACAGATTGGTTTATCTGGTTATGACATGATGTTGAAAGGTGTTGCAGAGTTATTACGCAATGCACGTGCTGAGGGTGAGTTGCTTGCTCGATATTCTGACCAAGTGTTTACTATCATTATTGCTAGCGGTGATGATGCACATGTTGATCAACGTGCAGAGGTTTACCGTAAAGTTATTGACGATTATGTTTCACAAGCCCATGGGAAAATGGTTGATTTGCAATGCAGTATTGGCATCAGTCGAATCACAGAAAGCCTTGCTTCATCATCAGTCGGGCTAGAGCGAGCCGATAAGGCCTGTTACCAGGCACAAAAAGCGGGTGGTAATCGAGTTGTTAGATATAAGCCTGCGATATCTGATAAGAGTGCAGCAGAGGATAGTGAAGAGTCTTTATTTTGGACAGAGCGAATTAAAGATGCACTACGCTCGAAAAGCTTTGAATTACATTTTCAGCCAATTGTAAGTTTACATGGTGCTGAGCAAGAGTTATATGATGTTCTGATTAGAATGAAAGAGCCAGATGGCAGCGTCATTGAAGCTGACAAGTTTATTAAATTCATCGAAGAATCCGATTTGATGATAAATATAGATACTTGGGTAATTTCTACTGCCCTGAGTGCGCTTGCTGAACATAGAAAAGAGCATCCTAAAACACGCTTCTTTTTGAAACTATCAAAGCAAACCTTAAATAAAGGTAACTTTACGAAATGGGTTTATCAACTATTAACGGAAAGTAATTTACCCGGTTCAGCACTGGTTTTTGAAATTAGTGAAACTGCGGCATTAGAGAATTTAGAGCATACAAAAGATGTTATTGCTAAATTAAAAGAATTGGGTTGTGAGTTTGGTCTAGAACATTTTGGTTCAGGTTTAGACTTTTCACACAGCTTGAGTGTTTTAGATGTGAATTACCTGAAGATTAATGGTGACTTTGTTGAAAATATGGCAAAAGATACTGAAAATCAGGCGGCGGTGAAGTCTATTATTGATATGAGTAAGCAAGCAGGTAAGCAAAGTATTGCAGAGTTTGTTTCTGATGCAAATAGTCTGGCTTTATTATGGCGTTTAGGGGTTGATTATGCGATGGGCTATTATATCCAAGAGCCGTCAGCAAATCTTGATTATAACTTTGAAGACGATAATCTATAAGTTAAAGCGCCTAGTAGAGAAGGTAGCGTTGTATTATAGAGTCAGCTAAAAGAATGGATTCCAAAAAGAAATATAAGCCGCCTTTTATGTTAAAGGTGATGCGTGTTAGCATTCATATTTTGACATTTTTAGCACCACCACTGGCGGCCAGATTAGTAAATTATTTGTGGTTTAAAACACATAGACATGATGAGCCTAGACGAGAACAGAGAGTTCTAGACACGGCAGTATGGAAAGAAGTCGAGTTCGAAAATAAAGTAGTACAACTTTATAGTTGGGGAGAACTTAACGCACCGACTGTCTTGCTGGTTCATGGCTGGAATGGGCGAGGAGCCCAACTCGGTAGCTTTGCACAAGGTTTAGTAGACCACGGTTATCATGTTCTTGCTTTTGATGCACCGGGTCATGGCCGCTCTTCATCGAAGAATACTAGCCTGCCTGAAATTAGTCGTGTTATTCAAGAATTGTCAGAACAATTTGGCCCCTTTAGTGCCGGGATTGCACATTCATTTGGTGGTTTATGCCTTATGCATGCTGTTAGTACTGGTGTGAAAATGGATAAGGTAGTGTGCATTGCATCTGCGTTTAATGTTGAAAGGTTAGTTCAATTTTTTGCTAAGTTGATGCAGGTAAAACCAAAGATTGTAGAGCTGCAAAAAAGGCTACTGGAACAACAACTTGGTGAAGAACTGTGGGAGCAATATTCAATGCCGAATATGGTTAGCAGTATTAGCACTTCAGGTTTAATTATTCATGATAATGGTGATGATGCCATTCCTGTTGAACGTAGCAAAATGATCGCTCAAGTATGGAATGAAAGCGAATTGGTTTTGACTACAGGTTTAGGTCATCGCCGTATATTACGTGATAAAGCTGTGATCAAAAAATCCGTCGAATTTATTGCCAATTAATACTACAGTCTAAGTACATATTTTATGTTGATGCCTGTAACGAGGCATTTGTCTTACGTAAGCTGATCAGTCCTATGGTGAAAAGAAGTAATGCTAACCAAATTAAGGCAAACGTAATAAGCCTTTCGGGTGGATAAGGTTCTTTAAGTATAAATACACCGATTAGAAATTGCATTGTTGGGTTGATATACATAATAAACCCAACAACGGAAAGATCGATTCGTCGTGTTGCCATAGCAAATAAGACTAGTGGTAGCGCCGAAACAAATCCGACTCCAATTAAAAGAAGAGTGAGAGTGTTATCCGTTCCAAAGTTCAATGATACCGAAGGTGATAAATACTGCCAGCTAATCCATAGCAAGGCGAGTGGTAATAGCCACATCGTTTCAACCGTCATACCGCTAATACCATCTATTACGCAGTGCTTTCTGACGACACCATATAAAGCAAAGGCAAACGCCAAAATTAGGCTGACCCAAGGCAGTTGACC
>WTAY01000232.1 GCA_013139345.1 Methylophaga sp.
AGCTGTAATTGGCGTACAGAAGACTTTTGCTTTAAAGAGTAGGCTTGTCTTCGCGCTTCAAGGTTCATATTAAGGGCATAAAACTCTTTCAATCTAGCAACTGCGGGTTGCTGAGAGAAACTATCAAGCTCTGCCTGCTCAATAGAAAGAGGCTTGTGGTTCATTTGATAGGGCTGTTGTAATTTGTCGGCGGCGAGAAAACTATAAAAATCACGATCCATAAGTAGCGATTGATAACCTTGATTAGCAGCCTCTTGGTCGCCCAACTCAGCTCGGCTTCGAGCTAGCCAATATTGCCAGCGTGGTGTTTCTTGAACATTAAGATTAAGATCTAGAATGGCTTTTTGTACTGCCTGCCAATCTTGTTGCCATAGAGCGGCACGCACTCGCCATGTTTCAGCAGGAATATCGGCAAAAAACTCTAGTGCGCGGTCTTCACGGTTTAAAGCCGCACGGTTAGCAATATAACGTTGAGTTGTTAATTTATCTTGTTCATTAAAGAGATAGACAGGCTGAATACGTTGCCATGCGTCAAATGCTTTATCTGTCGACTTTCGGGCAAGTCGCTGAACACTGTGCTGAATAATCTGGCGAGTGATTGCGATATCTTGAGAAAGCAATGTGCCTTTCTTGCTTGGAATTTGTTTTAACAAGGCCAATGGCGAGTAGTGAGCTCGTCGCCATAGTGCAATAAGTTTGTTTGCTGGTGTAGGATTACTAAGTGATTTAGCAAGGTATTTAGCCAGATTAAATTGATTCTCTTCTAAGGCTAAGATTATTCGTTGCCAACGCAGCTCATCAGTTAGTTGGCCTTTAGATTGCCAATATTTAAAAACAGGATCACAGGCCTTATCTTGTGATTTCGGTACCAACCAAAGATGAGCTGTTTCATTTAAGGCTTGCTGACCTTTCCCTGTAGAAATAAGGGCCTGTAGGCGAAAGCATTGTTGAGATGCAGAGGATGTCTCTCTGTAGTGGGCTAGAAATAGGGGCCATTTCTTGCCACGAATAAGACGTTTTAGCCAACTTCGGTGCAATCTATCAGCATAAAACGAGCCTTTATGTGTGTTAATAAATTGAGTAATTGTTTGGCTATCGGTGTAATTAAGATGGTGGCGTAGATATAAATAGTCTAGATAGCCGTGTAGCGGGTAGTCGTTAAGTTGAGCATTGAGTTTTTTGAACTGACTGATTTGGTTTGTTTGTAGCGCTTTTTGTGCTTGTTTAAAAATGAGGCGCTGGCTACTTAACTGAGAATTATTTGCTGCAAGGCTAATTGCAGGTAATAACAAATATAAACAGCTTAAAAAGGCAATACTCAATAATGGCATGGCGTGTTTATTCATTGAACTTATCGAAAACTATAGTGGTAAAGATTTTACTATTGACTAAGTGTTTCTTCAATCTTATCTAGATTAGGAATGTAGGCTACTTTATTACCAATTTGGATTTTGTAATGTAAGAAATCAGACGTTCCAGAATCTTGTGCTAATTTTAATGCTGATTCATTAAGGTGGATCAGTTGAGGAACACCGTAACAAGGTAATGCATAGATATCAACATCGGCATTGTCATTTATGCCATGAAGGACACATAATTTATGAGCGTCAGCCGTGTCATAATCTTCACTTTCAACAAGACTTTCTAAGTCGATAACCGGTAATTGTCTTTCGTGCCAGTTACATTCCCCAACCCAGTAGTTTGGTTTGTCATTAGCTGAAGTCAATCGAGGCATAGGAATAACTTCTGCGATGGTTGAATTTGGCAATAATAAATAATGTTGCTGCAAAGGAATCAGCATGCAAGGAACAAAGTCGGAAGAATTTTCAGCCATGGGAGAGTCCTAATTTATTGCTTTGCATGAGGGTAATGACTACCGAGTAGCTCTTGCATCTTTTCGACAAGTTCTAATTCTTGGTATGGTTTTCCTAGGTAGGCATTTACACCAATATTTGCTGCTCGTGTACGATGTTTATCACCGGTACGCGACGTAATCATAATGATCGGTAACTTGGAATACTGCTCAACATTTCGAACTAAGGTTGCAAACTCAAACCCATCCATGCGTGGCATTTCAACGTCGAGTAAAATGATATCAGGCTCTTGTTCATTTAATTGAGCTACGGCATCAATACCATCTTTGGCGGTGATAACCTCAAAGCCATGGCGTCTTAATAGGTTGCCAGATACTTTACGCATTGTGATTGAATCATCGACAACCATGGCAATTGGTGTTCGATCAAGCTCTTCAGTAGGTACTATAAGTTCTTCTATATTGTCATCACTTATAGTTAAGTCAGTTGAATTAACAAGCGCTGGAATATCAAGAATAAAGACCACTTGACCATCACCAAGAATCGTTGCACCAGTAATAGAACTAATATGACTTAGTTGTTCACCCATTGATTTCAGTACGATTTCACGGTTACTATTGATTTCATCGACCAGCAAAGCAATATGCATATCGCCATATCTAAATAATAGAACAGGGAGCTGCAACTTAGGATTTTCTGGTAGTGATAAAGGCTTCTCAAGTAGGTTTGCTAGAGGGATAAAGTGGTAATACTCACCGTTAAATTCATATTGAGCTTTTCCATCTTCTTGATTTAATAAGTCTTGAATTTGTTCAACCGTTATCCGTGAGCCCGCGTGTACCGAGGCAAGTGGAATGGCAAACTGCTCATCATGACTGCCAACCATCAATGATTGCATAATGGATAGTGTGAGAGGTAAACGAATATTAAAGGTTGTACCTTGGCCCGGCTCCGACTGGATAGAAAGTCGACCTTTAAGGCTTCTGATTTCGTTGCTTACAACATCCATGCCGACACCACGACCAGCAAGTTGTGAGATATTATCAGCAGTACTAAAGCCTGAGGTAAGAATTAATTGGATTAACTCATCATCAGATGGCATGTGGTCAGGATTAATTAACCCTTGTTCTAAGGCTTTGTTACGAACTTTCTCGACATTAATACCCTGCCCGTCATCAGATAAAGAAAGTAAGATTTCAGAACCTTCTCGAGAGATGCTTAATGTAAGTTGTCCGGCTTCCTCTTTACCTAAATCAGCACGCATTTCAGGTGTTTCTATACCATGAGCAATGGCATTACGGATAATGTGTTCAAGTGGTGCAACAATACGATCAAGAATGGTTCTATCAAGTTCTCTATCAGCACCGTGTACCGTTAATTCTGCATGCTTACCAAGTTCGCTGTTAACTTGACGAATAATGCGTTCAAAACGTGGAACGAGACCTGTAAATGGTAATAAACGCGTGTTCATTAAGCCTTGTTCAAGATCGGCACTAAGGCGCGACTGTTGTAGCAAAATCGCATCAGAGTCACGGACTAAGTCATCAATGGAATGAGTAATTTCGTTCATATCACTCACACTTTCAGTTAAGCTTCGTGAAAGTTGTTGTATCATTGAAAAACGGTCAAATTCTAACGGGTCAAAGTCTGACTTTTGATCTTGAACTTCATCTTCATAACGGAACAAAATCTGGGTTTCAGTTTCTATTTCTAGGTTACGTAATTGATCTTGTAGACGACTAACCGTTGACTCCATTTCTACTAATTGTTGTTGGATAGCAGAATTCTGCTGGCCAACACGGTCACGTGAGATGTTCACCTCACCGGTAAAATTAGTAAGGAAGTCCAGTAGATCGGCACGAACCCTAATTTGCTCGCCACCAGTAGATGTTGTCGACTCTTGGGCTGATTCAGTCGAACTTTCATCAGAAATAGCTGTTTGGATCACCGCTGGTTTCGGGACGGCTTGTCCCGTAAAACGCGAAATTTCTGTTAATAGATCATGTGCAAAAGGAATGCTTTCTCTACGAGCAAGAAACTCTTGCATCTCAGATAAGCGATCTTGAGAGCGTTGTAATAGAGTGAAGAAATCATCATCAGGATCTTGTTTCTGATCGGCAACTAAGAATACTAATGATTCTGTATGGTGTGTCAGATCAGCAATTGGCCGAATATCGGTTAAACGAGCACTTCCTTTTATCGTATGTAGGACACGTTGTAGCTGCATTGATGCATCGGCATTATGGCGGTTCTTTTGCCAGCTACTGATCGCACTATGACTAGATTCTAGTAACTCTTCACATTCTTCAGTGAAGGCCTCAAGTAGCTCAGGATCATCCGATGGAATGGAAAACCACTCCGTTGGTGCTTCTTGGATAAGCTTATCTTCTTCTATGCGTTGCAGAAGTTCCTCAACCTGCTGTTTGAACTTGCTTATATTTGCGGGAGGTTTGTTTTGAATCAGATTTTCGATTTGGTTATTAATTTCTTCATAACCGTGATCGAGTAATGTAATAAGTCCCTTATATTTAAAGTCTTGTTGCTGAATCAATTGGTTGAGCAGTTGATATAAATCAGCAAGCACAGGCCGGTTTGCATGTTGTGCATTTTCAGTTAGTGCTGAGATCGTCGTGTGAATAGCATCTTGATATTCAGTATTATCAGGCTGTTTTTGTAGCTGTGCTAGTTCTTGTGAATACTGGCTTAAGAGATCATCAGTTTCTTCTAAGAAAACAACCAAGAACTCAGGGTCTATTAGTTTCTCTTGCTCATTGTCCGCTTTTCTTTCTTTATTCTTCGGTGTTATTTGAGCCAAATTATCTAAGAGAGGTAAAATATCAGGCTCATCAGATAGAGGTGTTTTCAGATAACTAATGAAATGATCAAGTCCATCTATCACTTCTGATAGCAATAACAAATCCTGCTTGTTTAGAGAAACATTGTTTTCATAGATAATACGTAAAGTCTGATCCAATTGTGTCGCTACAGCAGCTACAGGCATGACTTGGGCAATGTTTGCGCAGCCTTTTAATGAGTGTGCGGCTCGAAGAAGTTCTTTCTGTAAGCTAAATGGGGGCTGGACACTTTTAAATGCGTCTTTGAAGCTATTGATATGTTGAACGGCTTCATGGAGGAAGATTTGTTGAAGCTCATCATCATCCGATATGCTAGTTTCTGTTTCTGTTTCTGTTTCTGTTAGGTTGCTGATGTAGCGTTCAACACCTGTTTCACCTTGAGTCTGCTCATTGATATAACGTTGAACGCCAGTTTCAATAATTTCTGCTTCTTGAGCATCTCGTAAATTAGCAATCTGGATGAGGACATCGACATATTCTGGCGTTGAATAATCCTCTGCCATGAAGATGGATAATAGCTGAGGGATTGCTATACAGCTCTCATTAAGAAGGCTATCTAGTTTTGTTGAAAGAGGTGTCTTGCTATCTAGGATTTGGTTTAATAGAT
>WTAY01000083.1 GCA_013139345.1 Methylophaga sp.
CAGGTGCTGATGATGCAACAAGTTGCTTAGCTGAAATTACTATTAATGATCGCTCTACTGAGTGGAAAATACGCCAAACAGTGATTACTGCTGAATCTACACTCTATAAATACACGCAAACAAAAAGTAATGTAAAACCACCACAACAACCACTGACTAAATTAGGTTTCTTTAGTGAAGAAAGCGGCAGTGAATTGGCGACGCAAACAGGTCAAGCCATTGCTGAAGGTATGAGCCTAGCCCGTGAACTCAGTAATTTGCCAGGCAATATCTGCACACCGACCTATTTAGCCGAACAAGCGATTGAACTTGGTGAACGTTTTGACAGTGTTACAACCACCATTCTTGATGAAGCTGAAATGGAAGAGTTAGGCATGGGTTCGTTATTGTCAGTCTCTCGTGGTAGCCGTGAACCTGCAAAACTGATTACTATGAATTACCAAGGCGCAGGTGATGAGCGCCCAGTAGTCCTAGTTGGTAAAGGTCTGACTTTTGATGCGGGTGGTATTTCACTTAAACCTTCTCAAGGTATGGATGAAATGAAATATGATATGTGCGGTAGCGCAAGTGTATTTGGGACTATTTCAGCCATTGCCGAACTCAACTTACCGATTAATGTAATTGGTGTTGTTCCTAGCTCAGAAAACATGCCTGATGGTGATGCAAATAAACCCGGTGACGTTGTTACCAGCATGGCAGGAAAAACGATTGAGATCCTTAATACCGATGCTGAAGGCCGCTTAATACTTTGTGATGCATTAACTTATAGCGAACGCTTCAATCCTGCCATCGTTATTGATATTGCAACATTAACAGGTGCAATCATCGTTGCTCTAGGGCGACAAGCAACCGGCTTATTCTCAAATGATCAAAGCCTAGCGGATGCTCTAATGCAAGCCGGTAATGACAGTCATGACCGCACATGGCAGTTACCTTTATGGGATGACTATCAACCACAATTAGATAGTAACTTTGCTGATATTGCCAATATTGGTGGCAAAGAAGCGGGAAGCGTAACAGCCGCATGTTTCTTAGCTCGATTTACTGAGAAATTCACATGGGCTCACCTTGATATTGCAGGAACAGCGTGGAACAGTGGTAAAGCGAAAGGTGCAACAGGTCGTCCAGTGCCGCTATTAGTGCAATATTTGTTGAACCGTATTGCAGATAAAAGCTAAAAAACCACGATGACAAGTATTAGCTTTTATATTCTCAAAGGCGATATTGAACATAATCGGCAGGTACTTGCCTGCCGATTAACATCAAAGGCTTATTATCAAGGACAGACTATTTATATTCACACCGATAATGCCGAACAAGCCGAGCAAGTTAATCAGGCTCTATGGTCGTTTCGTGCAGAGAGTTTTATTCCACATAACCTCATTAACGAAAACAATGATGATTGCCAAGTATTAATTGGTCACGATTCAAAGCCACCACGATTAATGGACCTGCTTATTAATCTAGCAAGCGAACAGCCTTTATTTTTTAGTCAGTTCGACCGAGTGGCTGAGTTTGTTAATGATCACTCAGATGTTAAAGCTGCAGGAAGAAAACGGTATCAATTCTACAAGCAACGCGGCTATGAAATAGAAACACACTCTATCTAAGCTGCTTATTCACGGTTTCTCCAAAGATATTATTTAACCACAGAGACACCGAGAACACGAAGTTTAGGCTAGCTATGTAGGAGGGGATTCATCCCCGAAGAAACGTTGAACATTCCTCATGTTTTGATTATGGGTATATACCGGTAATAATTCAATCTGTAAAAAAACAGTACGAGTCTGTCATCCCCGTGAAAATGGGGTTCCAACGATAGTGGCCATTTTCACTGCCCATGGATTCCCATTTTCATGGGAATGACGAAGTGATAAACAGGCATCTTCATTTATCATGGATATAGTTAAATAAGTCACCACCGAGCTTCAACGATACTGGGCTTTGAGTTGTTCTGCCAGCTCTTCAGCACTCACTGGGCGGCTGAAAAGGTATCCTTGGCCATAATCACACCCTAAGATGCTAAGGATTTTTTTCTGATATTCTTCCTCTATTCCTTCTGCAACAACCTGTAAATTGAAGTTCTCCGCCAAGGCTAAAATTGAACGAATTATGGCGGAGTCATCTTGCTCTGGTGTTAGGTTCATAACAAACGATCGATCGATCTTAAGCACATCAACAGGAAATCGTTGTAGATAACTCAAACTTGAATAGCCAGTACCAAAGTCATCAATACTCAAGTAAACCCCCAATTGTTTAAGTTTATCCATCATGATAATGGCTGAATCGACATCATCTATCACAACACTTTCAGTGAGTTCAAATTCAACCTTATCAATTGTTACGTGTGTTTCAGAAAAAATTGATTCAACACGTTCGATAAAGTCATTCTGCCAAAATTGTCGTGCTGACACATTAATTGACATGTTTTTTAACTCGGGATAATCCTGCTCCCAATCTTTCATTTGCTGGCAGGCTGTCAACATTACCCAATCACCAATTTCCAGAATAACCCCAGTTTCTTCAGCCAGAGGAATAAATTCTGCTGGTGAGACTAATCCCATCTCAGGATGCTGCCAGCGAACTAACGCTTCTACTCCCGTTATTTTATTGGTCATTAAATCAACCTTTGGCTGATAATGTAAAACAAACTGTTGCGACTCTACGGCTTTACGTAACGCCTTTTCTAAGGTTAATCGTCTCGTTATTCTTTCATTTATTTCTGATGTATAAAATTGGCAATTATTTCGCCCTTGTTCTTTAGCAAGGTACATTGCAGAATCTGCATGTTGAATAAGGTCATCCGCATCATCAGCATCACTTGGATAAATACTAATACCAATACTGCCTGTAATCATCAACTCATGCTCACCTATAAAGTAGGGTTGCTTAATATTATTCAACAAATTTGTCGCGACCTCATTTGTATCCGTCAATGTTGATATGTCGGGTAAAACAATGACAAATTCATCACCACCAAATCGTGCCACCGTATCTTCTTCTCTTAATTCAGATATAAGACGTGCAGATAATATTTTGAGTAGCTCATCACCTATTTGATGACCTAATGAATCATTAATATATTTAAAATGGTCAATATCAATGAATAATACCGCCATTTTGGACTGCGTCCGTTTAGCGTGAGCAATGGCTTGCTGTAAGCGGTCACGCAGTAAACTCCGATTAGGAAGTGAGGTTAAATCATCATGTGTCGCCATAAAAGCAATACGCTTCTGACTTTCTTTACGCTCTGTAACATCCTCACTAACAGAAATAAAGTGACTGATATTGCCTACATTATCTCTTAATGGCGTTACTGTTTGGTAAACAGAGATAAAGCTTGAATCTTTTCGTTGGTTAACAATTTCTCCACTCCATACCTCACCAGACTTAATGGTTACCCACATTTTTTTTATATATTCACTAGACTCTTCTGTATTTGAATTTAAAACACTTGGTTTTTTGCCTATGACTTCGTCAGGCTGAAAGAGTGTTTGTTTGCTAAACGCATCATTGACCCATTCAATCGTACCGTAGTTATCTGTAATCATAATTGCATTTGCTGTTTTTTCAACGGCGGCACGATGAAGTCGCATTAAATTTTGGTCTTCTGCCATTTGGCAAATAAGGCGTAAACCATCAGAAAAATCGTGCATGACTTGTTGGAGATCACTATCAAATATAGTGTCATCGTAAGTATGCAAACCAATGATGGCATGAGTATCCCCTTCTGCAAGGTAGAAGGGTAAAAACAAACTATCTTTAATACCATCATTTTTTAAGCGACGACGCCACTCTATAGGAATGTCGCTATCATTTGTTACCCTAACCAAGTGATGCTCACGTATCGCTGTAATAACAGGGCTACCATCGCAATGTAAGCCTGACCAGGTTTGAGAATTTTCAAATAAAAAATCAGAAAGCTCTCCAGCATGACTTAACACTTGTTTCTCATTACCCTTACATATTTTGACCCATACGAGTGGCACATTAAGAATGTCCAACAATTCTTTAGTCACAAATTCTAGAACTGTTGGTACTGAGAAATTTGCTGTAACAACCATTTTCTCAGCCGTTCTAATTAACTGATTTGTCGCTCGTGTCAGATGGTTAATATGATTGTTTTCAATCGTGCCACTAATAGCTTGCCCAGTAGCTTCTTTATTAAGATGTAAGGATAGGTTGACCCAAATATAACGTTGATCGAGCCGCTTTAATCGTACTTCACCATTCCACGATATTTGTTTTTTTTCTAATAATGAATCTAAGGTGCGAGTAATGTATTCACGCTCTGCAGGATGAAAGAACTCACTGACTGATCGCTGTAACGAGTAATGTAAATCATACGCTGATAGCTTTTTCCAAACGGGGCTTAAAAACTGCCAACAATGTTCTTTATCAATTTGAATAATGGCTTCATTAATATTGGTTACAACTTGTCGATAACGGCGTTCAGAGTGTAATAATTGCTCGGCATCTCTCGTCATCTCATTGTGCATTGTTTGAAAAGCAGTATTTAATTCAGCCACCTCATCATGTCCAGAAATAGTGACTATTAAGGGTTTTTTACCTAAAGCATAAGAACGCGCCTGCTCTGCCATTTGTAGTAGAGGCAACACCATGAATTTTCTCACTGCCGTATTAATTAATAGACCTAGTAACATGGTCATAAATAAAATTAATATCGAGGTCTTAAGTAATCTATTTTGTAAAGGCTGATATATTTCCTCTGAAGAAATAAGTCTAAAATATCGCCAGCCCATCGGCTCAATGGTGCTTGCAATAACTTGATGCTCATGTCCTAAAAACATCACAGGTTCAAGTAGTTCAACACCAGCACCAATCGTTTTTGTTAACCTTCTCTTTAGTGCCTGTTCATTAGGCCCTAGTTCAAAGACATCGGGACTTTTTTCCAGCACATATTGCCATGGTCCGGCAAGAATAAACCGTCCCTGCTGATCTAAAACAAAATGATGTTCATTTTTATAGTTCTTATTTTTTGATTCAAAGAGCGAGAATATATTATTCAAACTGATATCAATGCCTAGTGTTGCTCGCCATTCACCATCAATATCAAGCGGGTAGATCACACTCGTCATCCATGACTCAGAGACTGGGTCAAATAATACTGGTGTCCACTTTATGGTTCTATCAGGATTACTTTCTGGAGATGCAAGCGTCATCCAAGGTGTCGATAAATAATCAGTACTATCAGACATAACATAAACAAAATCTGGGTGAGACAAATCGAATATCAATTCACCTCGATCGTGGCCTAACATCCAGATATTGTCTAATACTTGATTAGATGTTGCCGATGCGCCAAAACTATTAAATACATCCATCGCTGTAATATAAAACTGCTTGGTTTGTTTGGTGAGTTCAATATCAGAAGGTAAAAACAAACCTGCTTGTTCTTGACCATTAAATGTACTTATTCTATTACGCCATGCACCATCTTCAAACTGCATCATTCTTTGTTCAAAAGACGTGTATTGATCCTCTGGCGACGTAGCTAACTCATTTTTTAACAAGCGCGACAATGCTTTTATATTTGGGGATGCAAGCTGGATAAAACGCTGATAATTATCAATCGTATCGCGTGTTATAACTTGAATTTCAGTTAATGTTGATTCAAGTAGATGTTGCTTTGAATAGTGATAATAAACCCACAATGAAGGTATCGAGACGAACAACACGCATGCCGTCACAACCACACTCATCTTGCGAGAAATATTCATCCGTGCTCTTTCGTTAGGTTAGCAACATGCTTCACGCTGATATTCCCTATCCATATTCAATTCACATCAAGGTATAATGCCCGTCTTATATTTTTTATTCAACTTTTAGAAAAAACCATGGAAAAGACTTACAGTCCTGACGAAATCGAACAACGCTGGTACCAATCTTGGGAACAAAATGGTGAATTTAAACCTTCTGGTGAAGGGATACCTTATGCCATCATGTTGCCGCCACCGAATGTCACTGGTCGCTTACATATGGGACATGCGTTCCAAGATACCATCATGGATACCTTAACGCGCTACCATCGAATGAAAGGTGACAATACCTTATGGCAAGCGGGTACTGATCATGCGGGTATTGCAACTCAAATGGTAGTTGAGCGCCAATTGAATGCAGAAGGTAAAACACGTCATGATTTAGGTCGAGAAGCCTTTATTGACCGCATATGGGACTGGAAAGAAGAGTCAGGTGGTGAGATTACCAATCAACTACGCCGTATGGGTACGTCAATGGATTGGGAGCGTGAACGTTTCACCATGGATGATGGCTTATCTGAAGCGGTTAAAAATGTCTTTGTTCAGTTACACAAAGAAGGCTTAATCTATCGCGGCAAGCGTCTTGTTAACTGGGATCCTGTTCTGCATACAGCGGTATCAGATCTTGAAGTATTGTCAGAAGAAGAGTCCGGTCATATGTGGCACTTCCGCTATCCATTAACAGATGGTTCAGGTCACTTGGTTGTTGCAACAACCCGTCCAGAAACAATGTTGGGTGATAGTGCCGTTGCGGTTCACCCAGATGATGAGCGCTATCAACATCTAATAGGTAAAACAATTACATTGCCACTCGTTGGCCGTGAAATTCCTATTATCGCAGATAACTATGTGGATGCTGATTTTGGCACAGGTTGCGTGAAGATCACTCCTGCTCATGACTTTAATGATGCTGAAATGGGTCAACGTCATGATTTGCCAAAATACAATATTCTAACGCTTGATGCGGCTATTAATGACGAAGCACCTAAAAAATACCGTGGTCTAGATCGTTATGAAGCGCGTGATGTCATTGTTCATGATTTAAAAGAGCTGGGCTTATTAGAAGGCATCAAAGATCACACCTTAATGGTTCCTCGTGGTGACCGTTCTGGCGCTGTGATCGAACCATTATTAACAGATCAATGGTATGTAAAAGCTGATGTTTTAGCCGAACCAGCAGTAAAAGCGGTTCAAGAAGGCAAGATTAAGTTTGTACCTGGTAACTGGGATAAAACATTCTATAACTGGATGGATGGTATTCAGGACTGGTGTATCTCACGTCAAATTTGGTGGGGTCATCGAATCCCTGCTTGGTACGATGAAGAAGGCAATGTCTATGTTGCCCATGATGAAGAAACTGTACGTTCTGAAAATAACATTGCTGATGATGTAAAACTAACTCAAGATGAAGATGTGCTTGATACATGGTTCTCATCGGCGCTATGGCCTTTCTCAACATTAGGCTGGCCTGAAGATACTGAAGCACTAAAAACATGGTATCCAACCAGCGTATTAGTCACTGGCTTTGACATTATTTTCTTCTGGGTTGCCAGAATGATGATGATGGGCCTAAAGTTTATGGACGATGTACCTTTTAAAGAAGTCTATATTCATGGTTTGGTTCGTGATTCACACGGCCATAAAATGTCAAAATCAAAAGGTAATGTACTTGATCCAATCGACATTATTGACGGTATTGATCTTGAATCATTAGTGACTAAACGTACATCTGGCATGATGCAACCTCGCCTTGCAGAAAAAATAGAAAAAGCCACACGTAAAGAATTTCCTGATGGTATTGAAGCTCACGGAACTGATGCGATGCGTTTCACCTTTGCTTCGCTTGCCTCAACAGGCCGTGATATCAACTTTGATATGAGTCGTATTGGTGGCTACCGTAACTTCTGTAATAAATTATGGAATGCCGCTCGCTATGTGTTGATGAATACCGAAGGGCAAGATAACGGACTTAATAATGATGACGTTGAATTAAGTTTGGCTGATCGCTGGATCATTTCTAAACTTCAAACAACGGAACAAGAAGTTACCGCAGCGATTGAAGCTTACCGCTTTGATCATGCTGCACAGGGTATTTATGAGTTCATTTGGAATAACTACTGTGACTGGTATTTAGAACTGTCTAAACCCGTACTAAATAACGACAATTCCTCTGATGCTGCTAAGCGTGGTACTCGACGTACATTGGTTCGTGTTTTAGAAACTGTATTGCGTTTAGCTCATCCATTCATGCCTTTTATCACCGAAGAAATTTGGCAAACAGTATCACCTTTAGCGGGTAAATCTGGTGATACGATAATGAATCAACCCTACCCTATTTCCGATGAAAATAAGGTTGATACAGCAGCCGTTGCCGATATGGAATGGATGATGGAGTTCATTACAGGTATTCGTTCTATTCGTTCACAAATGAATATTCCACCGAAGAAACAACTTCCTGTTCTATTGAAAGATAGTACCAGTGAAGATGTGACACGTTTAGAAGCTAATCATGACTTCTTAAGCCGTCTCGCTAATTTAGAAAAAATTGAATTATTAGAAGGTGAAGCACCTGCGGCATCAACAGCCCTAGTCGGAAAAATGGAGTTACTTATTCCACTAGAAGGCTTGATTGATAAAGATGCTGAAATTAAGCGTTTAGATAAAGAGATCGCTAAATTAGATAAAGTGATTAAACAATCTTCAGGAAAATTAAGTAATGAAAACTATACTGCTAAAGCACCAGCAGCCGTAGTACAAAAAGAGCGTGATAAATTGACTGAACTGGAACAGTCACTCTCTCAATTACAGCAGCAACGAGATTCATTAGCGTAGGTTAAATCGCTTATTGCCATTAATCTTAATTTTATCTCCTCACCCCAACCCTCTCCAACAGGAGAGGGAGCTTTAGCCCCTTCTCCCTTGAGGGAGAAGGCTGGGATGAGGGTGCAGTTCTAATAAAGCCCATCACTCCCATACATTATGGGGCGATGGCTTTTAAATTCCTAGCTAAAAAGTCACCATTCCTATGACAAAACTAGCTTATTGCTACGACACATGCTCGCCTTGTGCTTGTAAGTCGGCATGATATGACGATCTCACCATTGGGCCACTTGCTACATGTTCAAAACCCATTTGTTTTGCAACGATTGCAAGTTCATCAAATTCGGCAGGGGTAACAAATCGCTCTACAGCCAAATGATGACGGCTTGGCTGTAAATATTGACCTAAGGTTAACATTCGACAGCCGTGATCACGCAAGTCTTGCATAACTTGATGTACTTCTTCAATGCTCTCACCTAAGCCCAACATCAAACCTGATTTAGTAGGTACATTTGGATGCATTGCCTGAAATTTTTTAATCAAATCAAGTGACCATTGATAATCAGAACCCGGTCGCACCGCTTTATATAAGCGTGGAATACTTTCTAAATTGTGATTAAAAATATCAGGCGGGCTCTTAGTCAGTTGTTCTAGCGCCACCTCCATTCGGCCTCTAAAATCAGGCACTAAGACTTCGATTTGTGTTTGTGGTGATTGCTCACGAATTTCAGCAATACATTGTGTAAAGTGTGCAGAACCACCGTCACGCAGGTCATCACGATCAACCGATGTAACAACAACATGTTTTAAGTTCATGCTAGCAATTGTTTTAGCCAAATGACTGGGTTCATTTTCGTCGAGAGGATCAGGTTTGCCATGTGCAATATCACAAAAAGGACAACGACGTGTGCAGATGTTACCCATGATCAAGAAGGTTGCCGTACCGTGAGTAAAACATTCCCCTAGGTTTGGACAAGCCGCTTCTTCGCAGACTGTATGAAGATTATTTTCACGTAATAGTTTTTTTAAGCGAATAACTTCTGGGCTACTAGGTGCTTTAGCACGGATCCATGCTGGTTTACGCTTTGGGTCACTCGGAATTATTTTAATTGGAATTCGAGATACTTTCGACTCGCCTTTCAAGGCTTTTACATCACGCTTTTTATTCACTTCTTCTGTCATTTAGTTCTCTTCGTGCATCTGGCTTTGAAGTGCAGATACAAATTGTTGTTTTGCCTGTGCCATTGTCAGTTCATGGCCTAGGCTTTTTATGTCAATGACTTCCATTCCTTGGTAACCACAGGGGTTAATATTCAAAAACGGACTTAAATCCATCGCCACGTTTAAACTCAGCCCGTGATAACAGGCACCTCGTTTAACTCGTAAACCTAATGCAGCGATCTTACGATCATCAACATAAACACCTGGTGCATCGCTACGTGCTTGAGAGTTAATACCAAGTTCACTCAATAAACTTATTACGGTATTTTCTAGATGAGATACCATTTCACGCACACCGATTTTTTGGCGTTTTAAATCAAATAACGTGTAGGCAATCAGTTGCCCCGGACCATGATAGGTTATCTGCCCACCCCGATCTGTTTTAACAACAGGAATATTCCCTACATTGAGAATATGTTCTTCTTTGCCATTCAGACCTTGTGTAAATACTGGCGGGTGCTCAACTAACCACAATTCATCTTCTGTATTTTCATCTCGTTGAGTAGTGAACACTTGCATTGCTTCGCAGGTCTGTTGATAGTCCACCAGCCCTAAATCTTTGACAATCATCGTCTAGTTTATAGAACGTATTTGATTAATTCGTGGCTAATTAGATCGCGATGAATGGCTTCTAGTTGTTCTCTACTTTCTACATAAAAATCAACTGAGATAGAAGTAAACTTACCGCCAGCACTCTGTTTGCTAGAAATGGAGCCTTCTTTAAGATCCTCAATATGACGACGAACAATACTAACAACAATGCCATCAAACTCAGGGCATGTTACTCCCATTGCTTTAATGCCGTAGTTACATGGAAACTCCATCTTAGCTTTTTCTTCTTCTACTGCCATGATGCAATATCCTCTTTATAATCTTGATACAGTGCGTCTATTTGTTGCCACACGGGGCCTGGTACGCCCATGCCAACCTTTTCACCATCTAACTGCGTAATCGCCAATACTTCTTTGGTCGAGCTACTGATCCACACTTCATCTGCTTGTTTTAATTGAGCTTCACTTACCGCTTCTTCAAGCAGTGGAATGTCGGCTTTTTTAGCTAAGGCGATAACCACTTCACGCGTAATTCCGGGCAATACTTTTTCATCTTTTGGTGCTGTATAAATAATACCATCTAGCACAACATAGGCATTACTTGCTGCACCTTCGGTAAGGTAGCCATCACGAATTAATAAGGCTTCTGCTGCGCCTGCATCTTGTGCTTGTTGTTTAAGTAAACTGTTTGGCAATAATGTGATCGCTTTAATATTACAATTTTGCCAACGAATATCAGGCAAGGTAATCGCAGCCACACCTTCTTTTTTATATTTTTCAGATACCGCTTGCAGTGGGTTACTCATTGCAAATGCTGAGGGTGTGACACCTTCAGGAAACACATGGTCACGAGGTGCAACACCGCGCGTCACTTGTAAATAAAGTGATTGCTCGCCACCACCATTCAATTCGATAAGTTCTGCAATCAGGCTTTTCCATTCTTTATCAGAATGAGGATTGCCCATTCGTACACCATTAAGACTCGCTTGTAAGCGCTGTAAATGACCATCTAATTGGAAACAGTGACCCGCATAAACAGGAATGACTTCATATACGCCATCACCTAATAAAAAACCACGATCAAATACGGAGACTTTAGCCTGATCTGCTGCTAAAAACTCGCCATTTAAATAAACTTGGTTCATTTAAATTACCCCCAAATTAACATCATTAAACTATCAATGAGTCGACGCCACCAGCTACCTTGCTCAACGCCATTTAATGCCACTAATGTTTGTGTTGCAATCAATTCATCACCTAGACGAATTTCAACTTGACCAAGTGTAGAACCTAAAACAATAGGTGCAATAACAGGTTGCTGAATGTTAGTTGTGGCAACAAGTTCTTTATAACGGCCTCTTGGCACTGTCACTGCTAATGATGTCGCTAAACCTAAATTAACCAACTTATCAGCACCTTTCCACACTTTAACATCAGTGATTTTATCTTGCGCTTTATACAACTCATGGCTTTCAAAGAATCGGAAACCATAATTGAATAGTTTCTGTGTTTCTTGTGCTCGTGCATTTTCACTACGCGTACCCAATACAACAGACACTAAACGCATGCCACTCCGTTGTGCTGATGCAGCTAAACAGTAACCTGCTTCTTCGGTGTGGCCTGTTTTTAAGCCATCGACCGTCGCATCTCGCCAAAGTAACTTATTTCGGTTATGTTGAGTAATATTGTTATAGGTATACTCTTTCTCGGCATACCATTTATAGTGATCAGGAAAGTCACGAATAATCGCGGTTGATAATATGGCAATATCTTTTGCCGTTGTATAGTGGTCAGCACTCGGTAAACCCGTTGCATTTTGGTAGTTAGTATTAAACATACCAAGTTGTTGTGCATATTGATTCATCATTTGAGCGAACGTTTCTTCACTTCCTGCAATATGCTCAGCTAAAGCAACTGCGGCATCGTTGCCTGATTGAATAATCATGCCTCGAAGTAGCACTTCAACCGGTACTTTGGTGTTTACTTCAATAAAACTGCGTGATCCCACCATGCGCCATGCTTTTTCACTGATTAATACGTCATCAGCTAAATTGATATTTCCACTAGCAAGCTCATGTGACACAACATAGGCTGTCATTAATTTAGTAATACTTGCAGGTGGTAAACGTTGTTCTGAGTTTTGCTCAGCAATGACCCGACCACTGGCAAAATCTTGCAAGATATATGACTTTGCGGCAATGGTTGGTGCCGTTGGGTTTGGTGTAATCGCAGCATAAGTTGCTGAAACCCCAAGTAACAAAGAAGATACCAAGACTATTTTTATTCGTTTAAACATTAATTTACTCTCAAGAAACATATTTATTTAACTCCTACCTACTCAACCACTATATGGGAGTCGTTATACCATAAATCAAGTAGGCGCGAAGCTAAAGAATCACCATATTCTACATTAGCTAACGGACCTACTCGCACTCTGTACAAATTACCATTCGGTTTATTTAACGGCACAATTAATACAGCATCGCCAATATCGTGCTGTAATTTAGCTTTTAATTGATCGGCACTGTGCTCTGTACTAAAAGCCCCCACTTGAAGATAGAGCCCAACAGCACCACTTATTTTAGGTGTATCAATAATATCTGACACCGGTGTTGAAGCTACTTGCCCACCTGTAATGGCCCGTAGTTCAACCATTCCCGTACCCTTGGCAACAATCCCCAACTGCTTTGCCGCACTATAAGATAAATCGATCAAACGATTACCATGAAAAGGGCCTCTATCATTCACTTTAACAATAATTTTACGACCATTAGTTAAGTTGGTGACTTCTAGATAACTAGGTAATGGCAGTGTTTTATGTGCTGCGGTCATCGCATACATATCATATTTTTCGCCACTGGATGTACGTCTGCCGTGAAATTTTTTACCATACCATGAGGCAAGCCCTTTCTCATGATAGCCTCGACTTGTCTTTAGTGTGTAATAACGCTTACCAAACACTTCATAGTGGGCTGGGTTGCCATATTTACTTCGAGGCTCATCACGCGGTACGGCATTTGGCACGTGTGATACATCGGGTGCATTTCTGGGGGCACTATCTTGTTTGCTACCAACGATGCCACATGCAACAAGTGTCAATAGAACACTTGCAACACTCAGTCGTTTTAATAACATCATTTTTTCTTGGCCTCATAGCCCTGCTCTATCGCATCTGCTAATTGCGTCACTGCCATTGCATACATACGACTATGGTTGTATCGAGTAATGGCATAAAAATTCTGACGGGCCAACCAATACTCTTCACCTTTTTTCTGCGTTAGTGAGATAAGAGCGATATTATCTTGTCCTTCAGGAAGTGCTGTTAATGACACGCCTGCATCTGATAGCTCACTTCTGCTTAAGCTAGGTTTGTAGCCTTGTTCAATGAAGCGTTCGACTACATCGCCATTAAATTGTGTTCTATGGGTAATGCTTTCACCAGCAACCCAGCCATGACGTTTAAGATAGTTGGCAATACTACCAATAGCATCAACAGGATTTTGCCAAATATCTCGTTTATCGTCACCATCGAAATCAACGGCATATTCACGATAACTGCTCGGCATAAACTGTCCCAACCCCATCGCTCCAGCATAAGAGCCAATTGGATCTAGAAGATATTTATTTTCTTCTCTAGTTAGAAGTAAGAAGTGTTCAAGCTCACTGCGAAAGAACTTACTTCTCGGTGGATAGCGAAATGCGAGTGTTGATAAAGCATCAACCACACGATAGCCGCCGACATTGCCGCCATAACGTGTTTCGACACCTAATATAGCAACAATAATCTCAGCAGGGACACCATATTTTTGTTCAGCGGCGGCTAATGTATCACCATGTTTCTGCCAGAATTTAATACCACCTTTAATACGTTTCTTGGTGATAAATATCTTTCGATAGTCATACCAAGGTTTACTCTTTTCTGCTGGGCGAGAAATAGCTTTAAGAATAGATTGTTTAACCTCAACTTTTGAGAATAAAAGTTCTAATTCTTTACTATCAAAATTATGTTTTTCTACCATCTCAGCAATAAATGGTTCAACACCTGGTAAATCAGCGTTTGCATATACGGGCACTAAACTCGTTAGTAATAATGCAATTGTTATGGTTATCATTTTCATGGTGACATCATCCTTCGATGGGTGTGGATAGACATAAGGATACCGAAGCCAGCAAGTAAGGTCACCATTGATGTTCCTCCATAACTAACTAAAGGTAACGGCACCCCTACTACAGGCAATAATCCAGTTACCATTCCGACATTAACAAATACATAGACCAAGAAAGTCATTGAAATACTCCCCGCTAATAATCGCGCAAAGCTTGTTTGTGCTTGACTGGCTATATATAAGCCTCTACCAGCGATCAATAAATACAAAAAAAGGATTAGCCCGACGCCTAATAAGCCAAACTCTTCAGCAATGACCGCAAAGATAAAGTCAGTTGAACGCTCTGGTAAAAAGGCTAAGTGAGACTGCGTGCCTTCTAACCAACCACGACCAAACAAACCACCTGAACCGATGGCTATTTTTGATTGAATAATATGATAGCCAGCCCCTAATGGATCATTTTCTGGGTTTAAGAATGTTAATACACGTTGGCGCTGATAATCATGCATCACATACCATAATACGGGCAATGCTGCCGTGCATGTGGTGATAAAGCCAATAATAACTCGCCAAGAAATTCCTGATAAAAAGATAACAATTAAACCCGAGCTGGCAATCAATAATGACGTTCCTAAATCAGGCTGTTTAGCAATTAATAGTGATGGCACACTCACCATAATCAAACCGATAATTAACCTAGGAATCGAAGGTGCTAAGGGACGCTCGGCTAAGTAAGTAGCAACTAATAGCGGTACCGCTAATTTCATTAACTCTGATGGCTGAAAGCGGAAGAAGCCTAAATCTAACCAACGTTGCGCGCCTTTTCCTTCATGGCCAAACGCCAGCACGGCAATTAATAATATTAAGCCGGCACCATAAATCCAATAAGAAAAGTCACGCATTCGATCAGGGTGGATATTGGCTAGAATTAATAGTCCCAAAAAGGCTGCCGCCATTCTTGTTAGTTGCCTAATCATTAAGGCTGAACTTTGATCGCCAGCACTATATAGCATCATTAAACCAACACTCAACAGCGTCAGTAAACCAAGCAATAAAATAGCATCAAGATGAACTTTCCTCAAGGCTTGCGTAATGCTCCAACGCTGAGGATGCGCGTGATCATAAAGCATATTACTCATCAGCCGTGATTCCAAAATATTGATCGATTATTTTTCTAGCAATTGGTGCCGCAGTTCGACTGCCACTCCCACCATTTTCTACAACAACCGCAATGACTATTTCAGGGTTATCGGCTGGGGCAAAGGCAATAAATAAAGCATGGTCATGTAGCTTTTTTGCTAATGTTTCAGCGTCATATTTCTCATCTTGCTTAATACCAAAGACTTGGGCTGTTCCTGTCTTACCTGCCATTTTAAAAGGTAAACCTTTACCTACATGACGGGCTGTACCTCGCTTACCATGAACAACTTCAACCATTGAATCAATCACCGCTTCCCAGTGCTGACTATCATCCATCGCTAATGCCTCCGCTTTTTCAGCGGCAATCAATTGCAATTCACTTTCCCCACTATTTCTACTGGCTCGTGCAACTTTAGGTTTAATATCAACGCCACGCATTGCTAAAGTAGCCGTAGCATGGGCAAGTTGAATAGGTGTTGTTTGATTAAATCCTTGGCCTATACCTGATATAACCGTTTCTCCTGGATACCATACTTGGTTGCGGTTAGTACGCTTCCATTTACTTGATGGAGACAAGCCTCTACTCTCACTAGGAATATCCACTCCTGTTCTTTGTCCAAAACCAAAAATATCTAAGAAGTCATGTAGAGGATCAATGCCTAGTGCATGAGCAAGATCATAAAAATAAACATCACATGACTGTGACAGTGATTTTTTCAAATCAACCTTACCGTGACCATGGGACTTCCAACAACGGTAGCGGTGGTCCTGTCCTGGCAACGTAAACCATCCAGGGCAAAAGCTTTGTGTGTTCTCAGTAACTAAGCCTAATTCTAAACCAGCTAATGCAACAAAAGGTTTTAATGTTGAACCTGGAGGGTAATGACCTCGCAAACTACGGTCGAAAAGTGGCCTATCAATTGAGTCACGTAAAACCGAATAATCTTTAATGCTGATACCTGATACAAACAAATTAGGATCAAAATCAGGCTTACTAACCATCGCCAAAACACCGCCGGTCTGTGGTTCAAGAACAACAACAGCGCCATTGAAGTCAGCTAATGCTTCTGCTGCAACACGTTGAAGATTAATGTCCAAATGTAAGAATAAATCTTTTCCTGAAATTGATGGAACATTCTGCAACTCACGGACAATACGACCTTGTACGTTAGTTTCAACTTGCCGATAACCTACTTGACCATGCAATAAGTCTTCGTAATACCGTTCAATTCCTGTTTTACCAATTTGCTGTGTACCTTTATAGTCTTGCTGGTCAATACGTTTCAAATCACGTTCATTAATTCGTCCTACATAGCCTACCGCATGGGCAAATAAAGCACCGTGTGGATAATGACGAATCAACCTTCCAACGACATCAACACCGGGGAATCGGTGCCTATTGACCGAAAATACAGCCACTTCTTGTTCGGTTAACCGTTGGCGAAAAATAAACTGTCTAAAGCCTCGTTGACGTTTAATCCTTTTTTTAATCTCTGCGATTTCTTCATCCGTTATTGAAAACATCTGTGCTAATTCTGCTAATGCAAGCTCAAGATCAGGTACGTTTTCAGGTGTAAGTTCAAGACTGAAAGTAGGAACATTCTCAGCGAGAATGACACCGTTACGGTCATAGATTAGTCCTCGCTGTGGTGGAAGAGGTCCAATATCGACACGATTTTGGTTCGATAGGGAACTAAAATGCTCATATTCAACAATCTGCAAGATAGCCAGTCTCACCATCACTACAATAAACAATATTCCGACAAATAAGGCTGCAAAGATCAAACGATCATTAATTAATCGACCTTCTCGAAAATGATCTTTTAAGGCAAATCGACTAGACACAAGAAGGTATCAACGGCATAGAGAAATAGAAACAGACCAATTTAATGAACATGAAATGTACGTCTAACACCCCGTAAGATGTGATATACCATTGGCCATATCAACATGCTCATAATAGCAGGCATCCAAAAAGTCCAGCCTGCGCTATGAGATGCAACAAACACAA
>WTAY01000247.1 GCA_013139345.1 Methylophaga sp.
TGGTAAACACCATTATTATCATGACTGACATATTTGCCAGAAAATGGCGGTTCAGTACCTGCCATACGAGTGACTCGATATTGTTCTTCATCAAGCTGCTCTTGCCATTGCGAATCTGTTTTACTTAGTTTTGTCATCAATATCTCACGGGGAGTGAATTACATGTTGATTATGCCTAGGAATTAATAAGGTGACAATGTAGTCATAAAAATAATACCCACTTATTTCAAATTTGATTAACATAGCTTTTATGAAACTAATTAATTGTGACTTAGGGGAATGTTTAATACCCAGCCCAGATGAGGATGTTATGCCATTGATTGATATGGCTAATATTGCCTGTGGCGGTCATGCGGGTGATGAGTCCAGCATGATTGAGGCTATTAAACAGGCGCAACAGCATGGTGTCAAAATTGGTGTTCATCCTAGTTATCCCGATAAGGACAACTTTGGGAGGCTAAGTTACAGAATGTCATCTATAGACTTATTTCAACTTATTTATAAGCAAGTTGTTACTTTTCAAGCCTTATGTGACAAACACGGTGTGAGGATTGAATACATTAAACCTCACGGTGCTTTATATCACGATATGATGCATAAAGAAGATGTATTGATGGTTCTTTGTAATGTCATTGAAACACTCGATTCATCTCTATCTTTGATGGTGCAGGCAGGCATTAATACCGAGACATTTGAGCGTTTTTCTAAGGATAAAGATATTCAATTCCTTTATGAAGCGTTTGCAGATCGTGGCTACCGAGGTTTACAAATGATACCGAGGAGCGAGCAGGGCGCTATGCTAGAAGATGCACAACACATTGTTGAGCAATACCATTCTTTTTGCCAAGAGCAAACAGCAAAGATTGATACTATTTGCTTTCATTCTGATAATCCAAGCTCTGTTTTAGCACTAAAGATCCTGAGGGCAATGTAATGGCAACCATTAAACTGGCAGGTGAAAATGCGATCATTATCTATTTTGGTGAACAAGCAGCACCTGAGCTTGCAGATCAGATTGCATTTTATACCCAGCAGTTATTAGACTCGCTAGGCGATGTCATTATTGATGTGGTGCCGTCATACACAAGTTTAATGATCAGCTATCGGCTTAACCTCGTTAGTCATTATGACTTTTGTGACCAAGTAGAACAGGTGTTATCAAACAGCACCGTTGCACCAAGTGAGGCTAATTCTAACCTGATTGAGATCCCTGTTTATTACGGCTTAGAGGTGGGGCTAGATTTAGATGGATTATTGACAGACAAAGGGCTGAGCCTAGAAGAGTTTATAGCGATACATAGCTCGAAAACGTATTTAGTGTATGCGATTGGCTTTAGCCCTGCCTTTGCTTTTTTAGGTAAAGTAGACGATCGAATTAGTGTTTCACGATTAGCATGCCCTCGCATTAAGATTCCTGCTGGAAGTATTGGTATCGCTGATAATCAAACCGCTGTCTATCCCATCACCTCATCAGGGGGCTGGAATATTATTGGGCGAACACCATTAGATTTATCGCTTAACAAACCAGAGAACATCAAACGTTTTTCTGTCGGTGATAGAGTGCGATTTATGCCAATATCACAGGAAAAATATTGTTCACTAGGTGGCATCTTATGAGTTTTGACGTCATAAAATCCGGATTCTTTTCCTTAATCGAAGATTATGGTCGATTTGGTTTTGCACGTTATGGCTTAAGCCAATCTGGTGTTGCCGATGAACATGCTTATTGCTGGGCAAATCATTTATTAGACAATCATTTTAATGATGCTGTACTAGAAATCACCTTTGGCAGTTGTGAGCTAAAAGCATTAGATGCGATGTCTATTGCGGTAACCGGTGCAGATCTAGGTTTTAGAGTGAATGGCTCGCCTCAGCCTTTGTGGCAAGTGATTAATGTGCAAACTGGTGACACGTTAACATGGTCAACAGCAAAAAGTGGCATACGAAGCTATTTAGCGGTGAAGGGCGGTTTTCAGAGTGAGCCATTATTTAACTCAAAGTCAGTTAATGTACGTGAAAACATTGGTTCACAACTGAAAAATGGTGACCTTCTTTCTTGCCAAGCTGACACTAAAAATAGAGCTCATCGTGTAGTGCCATCAGAGTTTATTCCTGACTATCAACAACGTTTAACGCTGAGAGTATTACCCAGTTATCAATTTGACTTGTTTGAAGAACCGCAAAAAGAACACTTCCTTAATCAACGCTATACCGTTAGTAGTGCATCAGATAGAACGGGCTGCCGTCTTGATGGACGAGCGATGACAGATGTTCAAGCTAGAATGATTTCTGAAGGGATCTGCTATGGCAGTGTGGAAATCACAACAGAAGGGCTACCAATTATTTTACTGAAAGACAGCCCGACAATGGGTGGCTACCCCAAAATAGCTACCGTATTTTCACTTGATTTAGCTAAGCTGGCACAAAGACAATCAGGCTGTGAAGTAACATTTGAATCAATAGATATTGAAACAGCACAGCAAAAACGACACGAATTTAATGCGTTTTTTGCTATTAATATCAGGTGATATGGTTTTATTACCGCTAATCATTCAAGATACAGATTTTTTTATATTGTTATCGGATGCTTACTCCTGTCATGAACGGTCATCCCAGTATGCTTTTAGCTGGGATCTGCTTAAAACAATAGATTCTCGATAAAAACACTCTTTTCAACCCTTAATTTTATCTCCTCACCCCAGCCCTCTCCAACAGGAGAGGGGGTTAAGCTCCTTCTCCCTTGAGGGAGAAGGTTGGGATGAGGGTGACAGCCCCAATAGAGCTAAAATCAGAATGAATGGTAAATCGCCCCAACCATTAATTGCATAATACGCTTACCTAGTCGAGCTGAACACAAGCCTAGCTGGGATCTGTTTAAGGCAATAGATTCTCGATAAAAACATTCGAGAATGACCGGAATTGTAAGGTCTGAAGTGGAGTGGTTCTCACTATAAAACCATGTGTTCTTTGTGTATCTGCGGTGCGGTTTTTTCATTAAAGTTGAACTGTTCAAATTACATTAATTGACTTGTTAAGGCGATATTATTAAGATGTACGGTGTTAGGGTACGTTTTTGGGTGAGCATAAATGAATAGTATTAGCGTAAATAAATTTAGAGACAATTTGAAAAGCTTCGTAGAACAAGTTATTACTGAGCACTTGCCGCTTAAAGTAACACGCAGAAGTGGTGATGATTTTATTGTATTGAGTGCGGATGATTGGGAACGTGAACAAGAAACGTTATATGTTCTACAAAACAACGACTTAATGAAACAAATTGTAGCGTCAGCTGCTACAAATGCAGCAAATAAAGGATATACACCCACAGCCGGAGAGCTCGATGAGATCACTGGTATTTGAAGGTAATACTTGGGCTGCATACGAAGCACTCAGGAC
>WTAY01000093.1 GCA_013139345.1 Methylophaga sp.
AACATCAGCAATCGCTACCCATAGTCGCCATGAGCCTGATTTCAATTTCTCAGCATGAACGGCATCATCAAAATCACGCGCATCTTCACCATCTATAGTCAGAAGTGGTAAGTCACGAAGATCAAGTCGGTCTTCAATTTCTGCTTTGGGAATTTCAGTTCCAAATGACTCGGCTTGATTAAGTGCATCTACCGACCAGATGTGTGGCAAGTCGAAAGCACGTAATGCAATATCAATCTCCATGCCCGGTGCCATGTGATCGCCTAATACGGTGGCGATTTTTCCTAGTGGTGAGCGGTGTTTGTTGGGGTGTTCTGTGATTTCTATTTCAACAATTTGACCTTCTGTAGCATCCATTAAACCTTCGGGTGGGATCAATATATCTTGGCTAATACGGCGGTTATTTGGAACTAAGTAATAGATACCTGCATCAGAGACTAGGCGGCCAACAATTAAAGGATTGCCACGTTGAAGTACTTCAACAATTGAACCTTCTTTACGGCCTCGTCGATCAACACCTGAAACACGAGCAACGACACGGTCACCATGTAAAACAACGTGCATTTCACGTTCTGTTAAGAAGAGATCATCACTACTGTCATCAGGAATTAAAAATCCATAACCATCAGGGTGGCCCATCACTCTACCTGAAATAAGGTTCATTTTAGAGATAACACCGTAGGCATTTTTACGATTACGTAATAATTGACCATCACGTTCCATGGCACGAAGACGGCGACGTAATGCCTCTATCCCTTCTTCGCCTTTAATACCTAATAATTTACTAATGCTCCGTCGAGATAAAGGACGGTTATTTTGTTTTAGAAGATCTAAAATAAACTCACGACTTTGAATTGGGTTATCGTATTTTTCTGATTCACGTTTAGAGTGAGGATCTTGTTTGTTTTTATGTGTCATTGACAGTGATTATCTCGTCGGTATTTGTGCAAGTATTCGCATTAAAAAGAGTAGAGTTATAATTCTTATGCTGAATATAATCTAAGCGAATGTTTTTAAAGTGACTATTCTATAGTCTTTAGCATAATTAGCCACTTTTTTCCTAATATGATTAGGCCGCAGAACCTTTAAGGATGAATATCAAATGGTGTGAATTATTTTGTCGGCTTAGTTTTTGCTTGGTACTAACTAGTTAATTTATTTGGTTTGAGTAAATACA
The DNA here is from genome assembly GCA_013139345.1 of Methylophaga sp. Lineage (GTDB taxonomy): Bacteria > Pseudomonadota > Gammaproteobacteria > Nitrosococcales > Methylophagaceae. The sequence continues at coordinate 1,178 of WTAY01000093.1, forward strand.
ATAGTTTATGGCGTATTTACCCGAAAAAAATGACATTCTCGAAGTTGTGACGGAAGAATATTGCCGATAAAGCGGCAATTGATGTAATTAGCCTTCGTAGAATAATGAATAACCGAGTATTATTAGAACAAATTTATTTATTGAAATATAAAAGAAGGTCGCAATGGCTACACTTATTGATTCTATTGATGAACGTACAAAGCTAGCAGGTACGAATCATCTTGAGGTTTTATTATTTAGTCTCGGAACAAATGATGAAACAGGCCGAGATGAAACGTTTGGTATTAACGTCTTTAAAGTTAGGGAAGTTTTAAATATTCCTGAAATAACGAGCGCACCTGATATGCCGAATGGCGTAGAAGGGTTTGTTAGTTTGCGTGGAGATATGGTTCCTATTATCAATTTACAGAAGTTTTGTAATTTGACATCGAATGATGAGCCTAATATTTTGATGATCACGGAATACAACACGCATGTGCAAGGATTTTTAGTTAATGGTGTTGATACAATTCAACGACTGAACTGGGAACAGGTAAAAGAGCCACCTCCGTTACTTTCAAAACGTCTTGGTGGTTTAGTGACCGCTGTCTCTGAATTAGATGACAAGCGTTTAGTTATGATTATGGATGTTGAGAAAGTACTTGCCGATGCAGGTGGTTTTTATGATGAAACTATCTTTGATGGCATTAATAAGCTTGATACAGGTAAGCAGCACACTATTTTATTTTGTGATGATTCGAATATTGCCCGTAAACAGATTATGAAAGCACTCGAACATATGGGCGTTAAATATCGTGTTGGGCATAATGGTAAAGAAGCATGGGACATTTTGAATGAGCTTGCAGAGAAATGTGAGAAAAATGGAACTGATATCACGACTGAAATTCAAGCCGTTTTAACCGATGTAGAAATGCCTGAAATGGATGGTTATGTATTAACGCAGAAAATTAAAGCAGATCCTCGCTTTGCTTCATTACCAGTCATTATGCACTCGTCACTAACAGCGACTGCAAATATGGCAATGGGAAGAAGTGTTGGTGCTGATGCTTATGTGCCTAAGTTCCAACCGAAAGAGCTAGCGGATACACTTGAAGGTTTCTTCGGTGAAATTCCAGAATCTAAATAACATCGAGGACTGAGTGTGGGAATAAGACGATATAGCCTATTTGATAGCCTTATTATGGAATGTGATAAGGCATTAAAAACAGTTGCGGGGCAACCTGAAACAACAGATCGTCCATTACCAGGAAAAGATCGGCAAGAACAGGAACTGACAGCACAGGAACAAGCGCTCTCAACACGATTGATGCGCGTCAATCATTCTGGGGAAGTGTCGGCTCAGGCTTTGTATCAAGGACAAGCATTAACAGCAACGTTGCCGGAAGTACGAACAGCAATGGAACAAGCAGCGCTTGAAGAAAATGACCATTTAGTTTGGTGCCAACAACGAGTGGAATATTTTGGTGGACATACCAGTGTGCTCAATCCACTTTGGTATGCAGGTTCATTCGTAATGGGGGCTGTTGCTGGAAAAATTGGTGATAAATGGAGTTTAGGTTTTGTTGCTGAAACCGAAAAACAGGTTGTTAAACATCTCGATGAGCATTTAGAACAAATTAGTGAACAAGATGAAAAAAGTCGTGCCATTCTAGAGCAGATGAAAGTGGATGAATTGCATCATGGCACGATTGCCCTTGAAGCGGGGGGCGCCACCTTACCTAAACCCGTTCAATTAGTGATGGGTTTGATGTCAAAAGTTATGACAAAAAGTAGTTATTGGATTTAAGCAAAGGCAGTTAACGCCATTCTTGATTACATATTGATAACGTTCAGCTTTATGATGTTTTACTTAGTGTAACTGATACGTGAAATAGCTGGCCATTATCCTCATCATTTGTGACGCGTAATACCGTTCCTTCTGCAACAAAAGGAGGTAGGCGTTCACCATTTGGATTCATAATAATATCAATTTCATCGCCTTCAGAAAGGGCGAAGTCAGTTGACATATAAAGGCCTGTTGCACTTAAATCACCGCTTTTTCCTTGGTGCGACTGACCATTAGAATTTTTAACGGTAAAGGTGATTTGAGTTTCAATGTTCATTCTGACGAAATTACGTTTTTCATCGTAGTTATGATCAACCATCTTCAGAGTTCCTTTATTAATTCAGTATTGCCTATCTCAGTAGAGTATCCTAAGCTAAAAACATATCATTAGGCTAGAGAAAACTATGGGTAACGCCACAAAATTAAATCCTGAAAGTCTGTACCAATTCTGTAATACGGAACAGTTTGATTTCAAATCAACCGCTGACCTAGAAAGTTTACCAACAATTATTGGGCAATCACGGGCATTAGACTCGGTTGATTTTGGCGTTAACATTGTCGGCGATGGCTATAATCTTTTTGTAATGGGAGCGGCTGGCTCTGGTAAATATACCTTAGTTAAGCGCTTTCTTGATGAGCATGTAAAACACCGTGCTACGGCTGATGATTGGGGCTATGTCCATAATTTTACTAATTCACAAAAGCCGTGGGTTGTATCGCTACCAGCGGGGCAAGGAAAGCAGCTTCATCACGATATTGAAAAAGTCATTCAACATTTATTAACTGATTTACCCCATGTTTTTGATGATGAATATTATCGAGGTCGAATGCGGTCGATTGATGAAGCCGCGCGTAAGCACCGTGTCCGTTTATTTGGCGTGTTGCAAAAGGAATCTGATCGACAAGGTATTATCTTGCTACGCATGCAAGATGGTAGTTATGCTTTTGCGGCGAAACGTGATGGCGAGGCAATGACATCAGATGAGTTTGACCAACTGCCGGTTGATCAGCAAGAAGAAACGGAAGATGCAATCGCAACATTACATGAGGAAATGCAACATACCTTATTAGAATTGCGGGAATGGGAACGCGACAATCAAGCTAAAGTGACTGCATTAAACGATGAAGTTGCAACAGAAGTTATTAGTCGTCAAATAGATAAGCTAAAACATGCTTATCCTAAAATAGTGCGCTTACAGCACTATTTTGACGAGATGAAAAAAGACTTATTAGATAATGTTGATGCATTTTTAAAACCAGAAGAAGAGGGTGAAGAAGTTGCAACTAACACTGATAGCGCATTGCAACGTCGCTATCAAATTAATCTGATTGTTGATAATTCTGATACTAGCGGTGCCCCCGTTATTTATGAAAATCTGCCAAGTCACCAGAGCCTTCTAGGCTGCGTTGAAAATATGGCGATGATGGGCGCGTTAATCACTGACTTTAGTTTGATAAAAGCAGGCGCTCTGCATCGCGCTAATGGCGGTTACTTAATCCTCGATGTTGAACAGTTATTAATGCAGCCTTATGCGTGGGAAGGCTTAAAACGCGCATTACAAGCTAAGGAAGTACGGTTTGATGCCTTAGAGCAAATGTATAATTTAGTGGCTACCGTATCGCTTGAACCAGAACCAATGCCATTAGATTTAAAAGTGATCTTATTAGGCGATCGCAATTTGTATTATCGGCTGTATGAATTGGATCCTGAATTTGCTGAGTTATTTAAAGTTGTGGCTGACTTTGAAGAACAAATGGAACGAACAACTGAAAATCATCTACTTTATGCACGCCTAATTGGCAGTACAGTTCAAAAAGAAGGGCTAATGCATTTAGAAACAAATGCGGTTGCTAAGGTAATAGAACAATCTGCACGGTCGATTGAAGATAGCAGTAAGTTTTCTTTACACCTAGGTTGGATGACCGACTTATTACGAGAGTCGAGTTATTGGGCGCGTAAACGCCAGGCTAAGCACGTTTCACGAGATGATATTATTCAAACGTTACGCAGTCGAGAACAGCGTGTAGATCGTATTCGTGGTGATTTATATCAACATATTAAACGTAATATTACTCGCATTGATGTTTCTGGTGAGCAGGTTGGCCAAGTTAATGCATTATCCGTTTTTTCTATTGGTGAATTAAGCTTTTCTCAGCCGTCACGATTAACGGCAAATTGTCGTTTTGGTGATGGTGAAATTTTAGATATTGAACGTGAAGTTGAATTAGGTGGCGATCTACACTCAAAAGGTATGCTAATTATGAGTGGTTATCTCGGGTCAACCTACGCCAAAGATAAACCACTATCTATGTCAGCAAGCCTTGTGTTTGAACAAAGTTATGGTGAAGTTGATGGAGATAGTGCCACTGTCGCAGAGCTTTGCGCCTTATTATCTGCAATAGCAGAACGACCTTTAAATCAGTCTTTAGCAATTACGGGTTCTATGAATCAGCGCGGTGAAGTACAAGCTATCGGCGGTGTTAATGAGAAGATAGAAGGCTTTTTTGATGTATGTTCAATCTTGGGGTTAAACGGACAGCAAGGCGTGATTATTCCTAGTAGCAACGTGCAACACTTAATGTTACGCCAAGATGTGATTGATGCTGTAGCCAGTGGTCAGTTTCAAATCCATGCCATAGAAACGGTTGACCAAGCA
>WTAY01000107.1 GCA_013139345.1 Methylophaga sp.
TTAAGACAATAGATCCTCGATAAAAACACTCGAGGATGACAGAGGGTAGAATCTACATCTTCAAGTAGTTTGGGTATATACCCAAATGGCCCTCCCTTGCTGGGGAGGGCTAGAAAGCGGCACCTTCAAGTAAAAAGAGGTTTATTTATGGGCAGCGTGTTAAACCTTGCTCAAAGCAGAGTTGATACTGATTACCTATTGCCGTACGTTCAGCTGAACTTGGATGAGTAGAAAAATAGCTTGATACGCTGCCTTCATCATCTGGACTCTCTACACGTGTACATGCATGTTCAGATTCTGTTTCGTCACAAGAATAAGCATCCATATCCTGTTCCATTCTGCTAAGAATTAATCCCAAACTCTGAGGGCTGATACCAGCCTGCAAGCTACGCTCATAAGCAAATTTATCGGCCTCTGATTCATGACTACGCGAATAAAAACTGCTTATGAAAAATGAACCTAAGCCAACCCCCATATCCGCTAACCAGCTGACATCGCCAAATGCCATTGATGCAACAATAACAATGACGCTGCCTTCGATAACTTGTTCTAAAGAATGACGCTCAACAACATGACCCATTTCGTGAAGTAGAACAATATCAATTTCATCTTGGCTTTGAGCGAGTTCGACAAAACGATCTGTCACGATAATATCACCCGAAGGTAAGGCTAGGGCATTAGGAATACTCTTATCGTCACCTACGGGCCACAAGCGAAAATGTAAGGTGAATTCTGTTGCTTCTTCACCTTGATAAAGTGGCACGATCGAATCAACAAAATGTTGTCGAAGCTGTTCCTGTTTGTCATTTTCTAAGGTACTTGCTTCAAAAATATGTTCATCTAGAAACTCCAGTACATTACTAGATAACACCTGATTTGCAGAAGCGGGTAGTGCTTGAGCTGCGATGTGGCTGGCGGCAGGTAATCCCCACTTAAAGCTAGAGAAAATGACGGCTGCTGAGATAAATATGCTGACAACAGCAACGGCCATATTACGTTCAAGCACATGCACAAACTTCATAAAATGTGTTGATGGGGAGGCGTTAGCTAATGCTGAGTCAATCGCATCATTATCAGCTGTTTCAAAAACAGCACCATCTGGTAACGTAATTTTACGAGCTATATTACCTAGTCGGTCGGCAATACGAAGTTGCACTATTGAGCCTGTTACCGTTGGATAACCTTCAACGTGAAGTTGGAAGCCACCCGCCTGCAAATAAAGTTTAGCAGGGTTAAAATCAGATCTCCCTGCTAAATAACATTTACCTTCTATCATAATATGCTCAAATAACCTTTAGAATGCGATACCGCCAACATCGAGGTCAAAGGCTTCACCGAGCTCTTCACCAAGCGCCTGTTCGCTAGCTCTTTGGCTTATATAACCATCTAGCCCCTGAGGAGCATGAATATCAACACTCTCAGTTAAGTAACGATAGGCACGTACTTTTGCCCATGGATAAGCTAAGCCAAAGGTAAGAATTATGAGTAAAAGATTAGTTATGTTGATGCCAAATAATGTATTGGCATGTAAGGTTGATTCAAAATTGATTGAATTATCAAGCATGGTTTCACCGAATATATAGGTACGGTGGCGTGCTTTGAAATAAGCTGCAATATAAATAGAAACAGGAATTAAGAATAGATAAACTGAAGCGATAAGCATGAAAAAGACTGGAGCAGGTTTAGCCCCTTCCTCCATGTTTTTCATTTGCTCACCAAACATAGATAGCGGTTCTGCATCGCCAACAATAACCGCAAGTGAGCCGATGGCGGCTACAGCAAGGAATGAAAATAATAAACCTAAGCCCATACCTTTTAGCATGATTTTAAAAAAAGTATTAAATTTAAGATCGGCTACAAAATCACCTTGGCCAAAGTGAGCCCCATTCGTCATGTAGTTACTAGATAACTTATTGATCATGGCAAAAAATGCGGGGTAAGCCAATAACAACATAAGGCCTAATAGGATAGAAGATAAAATTTCTAGGCCCATTACTTGGCCTAACACACCAATAACAAGTGCCATGGCTATACCAAACGCAAGCATCATTCCAATTGGGTAGGCTAAGAAAATGGCATAGGAGCCACCTAAGCTACCTTTAAAACCAAAACGTACATTACGATAGCTGATCATACGTAAATTGAATTTGATACTACGCCAAATAATCCACGGTGAGGCTAGGATGACAACAATTGCTAAAACAGCAGATAGTATTGGGCTAATATTGCTCAGCGAGACATAGGCAATAAACAACACCATAGCAATAAGGTAACTAATAAAGAGCTGCTTACCTGTAGCGTGATATTCAAAGTTGGCGTTATCTAGTTTCGTATTACCATGAAAGTAGCGGCGGGTTCGTACTTTTGCCCATGGATGATAAATCCCTAACGTTATAATTGTTAGTAGGATGTTTACAATCCATATTTTGAAATACTCTGTTCCATTACCATTGAACTCCAATGTTTTCATCGTTATGTGCTCCTTGCCTTTGATAAATTCGTAGGTTTAAGTTTTATAGCTATTGTTCACTAAATTATCAGTTATGGATAGCACAAGTTCAAGATGATTATTTCCTAATCAATTTATCCAACAGTTTACTTAATGCTAACAAGCGACTATCGGCATCCGGCATGTCGCTAATAAAGCGTAATTTGTCTTGTCCATCTAATTTGTATCTAGCAGGTTCTGATTGAATCAATTGGATAATCGTTATGGGTTCAACATTCGGTTCTTTATCAAATAAGATACGTCCACCTTGCTCATAAACATCGACTTTACGAATACCAACCTGTTTGGCTTTAAAGCGTAGCTCATGAACAGCAAATAGTGTCTGTGTTTGTTCTGGTAATAGTCCAAAGCGATCGATCATTTCCACTTGTAACTCGCGAAGTGCTTCATTATTCTTTGCTGCTGAAATACGTTTATAAAGCACTAAGCGTGTATGCACATCAGGTAGATAATCAGTAGGGATTAATACGGGGACATGTAAGTCTATTTCTATAAATTGGCGATCACTGATGTTAATGCTTGGATCTTTACCTGACTTAAGGGCGCTTACGGCACGTTCAAGTAATTCGTTATAAAGGCCAAAGCCGATTTCTTGCATTTGACCACTTTGATCATCACCTAATAATTCACCTGCACCTCGAATTTCCATATCATGAGTTGCCAAGGTAAAGCCTGCGCCCAGATCCTCAATTGACTCAATGGCTTCAAGACGTTTTATGGCATCTTTAGTCATTGAGTTTTGTGGTGGCACAAGTAGATAGGCATAAGCACGATGGTGTGAGCGACCGACACGGCCACGGATTTGATACAGTTGTGCCAAACCTAATTTATCAGCACGGTCGATGAATATGGTATTGGCCGAAGGAATATCGATTCCTGTTTCAATGATAGTGGTGCACACGAGTACATTGAATCGTTGATGATAAAAATCAAGCATCACTTGTTCGAGTTCACGTTCACGCATTTGACCATGTGCAACGGTGACTTTTGCTTCGGGAACAATCTGTTCAATTTCACGAGCAATACGATCAATATCTTCTACTTTATTATGTAGAAAATAGACTTGCCCACCACGCTTGATTTCACGCAATATTCCTTCACGGATCTTTTCTGCTTCCCACTGTTGTACGAAGGTTTTAATCGCTAGGCGACGTGCTGGTGGTGTGGCGATAATGGAGAGATCTCGAATACCTGAGATCGACATGTTCAATGTACGAGGAATAGGGGTTGCTGTCAGTGTCAGCACATCAATCTCAGCACGGTATTTTTTGATTTGTTCTTTTTGTGTGACACCAAAACGATGTTCTTCATCAAGAATAAATAGGCCCAGTTGTTTCGGGTTAATATCTTGTTGGATAATTTTATGTGTACCAATAATAATATCAGCGGTACCTTCTGTCATGGCATTTTTCACAGCATCTAATTGTTTTTTAGAGCGAAAGCGCGACATGACTTCAATGTTGACAGGCCAATCAGCAAAGCGGTCTTTAAAGTTTTCATAATGCTGTTGTGCTAATAATGTGGTGGGCACTAAGACCAACACTTGTTTGCCGGATTGGGTTGCTAAGAATGCAGCACGCATGGCAACTTCAGTTTTACCAAAGCCAACATCACCACAAACAAGGCGATCCATTGGCGTATCTGATGTCATGTCTTTCACGACATCATCTATGGCATCTTGCTGGTCAGGTGTTGTTTCAAAAGGGAATGCAGCAGAAAAGGCCGCATAGTGTTCATCGGGTTCATCAACGGGCGGCTTTTTGTGAGCGGCGCGTTGAGCATAAATATCGAGTAATTCAGCCGCCACATCACGTACTTTCTCAGCTGCTTTTCGACGTGCTTTTTCCCATTGACCTGAGCCCAATCTATGTAAGGGAGCAAGTTCAGGTGCTGCACCAGAATAACGACTGATTAAATCTAGGGCAGAAACAGGCACATAAAGTTTGTCACCTTTGGCATATTCTAATGTGACATATTCCGTAGCAACATCACCTGCATCTATTGCTTCTAGCCCCAGATAACGACCCACACCATGATCTTCATGGACAACTGCATCACCAATGGTTAATTCGGCAAGGTTACGAATAATGGCGTCAGAGTCACGTTTTTTGCGACTACGGCGACGGCGTTGCATAACTTGCTGACCAAATAATTGTGGTTCAGCAATAACTGCAATATTGTTTTCAGGGAGGACTAGGCCATGTTCAAGAGGTGCAACTGTAATACCTAAGGCTTCATCGTCGGCTAGAAATTCATCCCAGTTCTGATATAACTTAGGTTGAATCGTGTTTTCACGCAATAATTCGAGTAATGTTTCACGACGACCAGCTGTTTCTGCAGCAAATAGTATTCGGCCATCAAAGTTATCAATAAACTGTAGTAGGGCATCACAGGGTCTATCTTGGCGAGCATTAAGCGTAAGTTGTGGTGGAGTAACTGTGGTGTAGTTGTGGTGCCCAGCACTGACATCAAGTTCAAATGTTTGGGCATGGATACGACGGTATTGTTTAAATGTGGCAAATAACTCATCCACAGGAATAAACATATCCTGAGGAGCGAGCAAGGGCCTTTCAGAATCAACTTGGTGTTGCTTGTAACGTTGACTGATCTCTTCCCAAAAGCGTGTTGCGGCATGGTGAGGGTCATTAATATTTAGGAGTAATATATTGTCTGGCAGGTAATCAATCAGACTATTTGTTGTTGTAAGAAACAGCGGTAAATAATATTCAATACCACCGGGCATATTGCCTTGACTGACTTCACGGTAAATTAGACTACGTTGCGGGTCGCCATCGAAATGCTCACGGAATTGTGTGCGAAAACGCTGAATACTGTCATCGGTGACAGGGAACTCACGAGCAGGTAATAATTGAATTGAATCAAGCGTGTCGATAGAACGCTGAGTTTCAGGATCAAATGTTCTTAGTGTATCGACTTCATCATCAAATAAATCAATACGGAAGGGCAGTTTGCTACCCATAGGATAGAGGTCGATAATCGCACCTCGAACTGCAAACTCACCATGTTCCATAACTTGTGAAACATAACGGTATCCCGCTTTTTCTAACTTACTGCGCCAGATTTCAATATCAAACTGATCACCTGTCTTTAATTGTAAGGTATTGCCTTCCAAAAACTCACGTGGAGCAAGGCGATGCATGATGGTTGATATAGGGACAAGTAAAATGCCACGTTTAAAATCAGGTAGTTGATGCAGAGTGTCTAAGCGCTCAGAGATAATATCTTGGTGCGGAGAGAAGGTGTCATACGGTAATGTTTCCCAATCAGGGAAGTGCAAAATAGGTAAGTTATTCTCACCAAGATAAAAGCGAGCATCAAGCTCTAAACGGTGTGCAGTAGCGGTATCATCAGTTAAAACAAGAATCGGCCCGTCATGCTGCAATGCTGCTTGAGCTAACAGTAAACCTTGAGCACTACCATAGAGTTGTCCAGCCCGAAAAAGGGTACTGTTTTTTGTAGGAAGTTGAGGCTTTAGGGGATTGAAGGTGGTGGCTGAAACCATGACACGCCGTCTATTTAGAATAAAAGAGGTATTTTCCCATAAATGGGCACATAGACATATAGCTAATATGTGATAATGCACAATCTTTGAATTAATCGGGGCTAGTGTAATGGCAATGATGAAACGTACAGAAAATGTTGTATTACTTAAAGTAATTGGAACAGTTGAGCTATTAGTCGCTATCGCCTTGATTTACTTTTTTAAAGATTCAGGAATAGTTGCACTTATTGCCCCTGTATTGTTATTAGGCTTTTCTGCCAATAGTTTTTATCAAGCTCATAAATGCTATAAACGTCAATACACGCCTAAAAAAGAAGATTAAGTCATTCTCATTGTGAATAGAACCTATGGCTGAAGATGAATCGAGTTCTAATGTCGAATTTGACTCATCGACATTCTTAAAGGCATTAACTAGCCGTCCAGGCGTGTACCGTATGATCGATAGTACGGATACGGTGATTTATGTCGGTAAGGCAAAGAACCTAAAAAAACGTGTATCAAGTTATTTTCGTAAAACGGGTTTAACATCAAAAACACGCGTGATGGTGGCACAAATTGCCACTATTGAAATTAGTGTTACCCATACAGAAAATGAAGCGTTAATTCTTGAAAATAATCTAATCAAGGAGTTAATGCCTCGCTATAACATTTTATTGCGTGATGATAAGACTTATCCTTATTTATTGATCTCTGCTGATAAGTTTCCCCGCTTAAGTTTGCATCGAGGCACCAAACGTAAAAAAGGAAAATATTTTGGTCCTTATCCTAGTGCCGGTGCAGTAAGAGAAAGTTTAGCGTTATTACAAAAGCTATTTCCTGTTCGCCAATGCGATAACACCTATTACCAGAATCGTTCTAGACCGTGTTTGCAGCATCAAATTAAACGTTGTACAGCACCCTGTGTGGGCCTTATCTCCGAAGAAGAATATAAAAAAGATATTCAACACACGATTTTGTTTTTAGAGGGCAAAAATCAGCAGGTGATGGAAGATCTGTCAACGCAGATGGAAGCCGCATCTAATGAGCTGGACTTTGAACAAGCCGCTATTATTCGAGACAAAATCATTAGTCTTCGACGCATTCAAGAAAAGCAGTATGTCAGTTCGGATCAAGGTGATTTAGATGTACTGGCTGCTAAAGTTACGGATGGGGTTGCCGTTGTAGAAGTGTGTTTTATTCGTGGTGGACGAAGCTTGGGTAATAAATCGTATTTCCCGAAAGGATCATCAGATAGCTCGCCTGAAGAATTATTAGCAGCCTTTATACCTCAATACTATTTGGGCAAAGATATTCCTGCTGAGATTTTAGTAAGTCATAAACCTGAAGGTATGGACTTGTTAGAAGAGGTATTAAAGTCAGAGTCTCAACATCGAGTCACACTACGTTGTCCTCAGCGAGGAACCAGTGTTCGGTGGATGAAGATGGCGATAACCAATGCTGAAATAAGCCTTAACCAACGATTGAGTAGTCGCTCTAATCTATTGCAACGTTTTGAAACCCTACAAGAAGCACTTGAGTTAGATGAGATGCCTAAACGATTGGAGTGTTTTGATATTAGCCATACTAGCGGTGAACTCACCGTTGCATCGTGTGTTGTATTTGGTTTAGAAGGGGCAATAAAGAGCGATTACCGTAAATTCAATATTGAAGGCATTACACCCGGTGATGACTATGCTGCGATGAATCAGGCGTTAACCCGACGTTTCACTCGGTTGAAAAAGGGTGAAGGTAAACGACCTGACTTATTATTGATTGATGGTGGTAAAGGACAATTAACTGAAGCTAAAGCGGTGATGGCTGAACTGCAATTGGATATTGATATCTTAGGCATAGCGAAAGGCCCTGAGCGAAGACCGGGTGAGGAAACCTTGTTTTTAGTCGGTAGGGAGGGGGAGATTGATTTAGCTGCGGACTCACCTGCGTTACATTTATTACAGCAAGTTCGTGATGAAGCACATCGTTTTGCTATAACGGGACATCGACAACGACGAGCAAAAGCGCGTAGAACATCGCCACTAGAAGGCATTGATGGAATGGGGCCTAAGCGGAGACAAAAGCTCTTACAGCAGTTTGGTGGCTTACAAGAAGTAAAAAGAGCAGGGGTGGAAGACTTAGCCCGTGTTGATGGCATCAGTGATGCACTGGCACAAAAAATATATGATGTATTTCATGGTGAGAAATAAATGCATTAAATGCTACTATACTCGTTATTATTCAAGATGCAGATAATCAGAGAGACGCATAACACCAGGTTAATGATTGGCATTTAGCTTGTTCCCCTCATCCCAACCTTCTCCCTCAAGGGAGAAGGAGCTAAAACTCCCTCTCCTGTTGGAGAGGGCTGGGGTGAGGAGATAAAATTAAGGGTTAATGGGCAAAGCCTGCATCTTGAATGATTATGGGTATATACCGATCAATCATTATTACTAAGTGGATTTTATGTTTAACCTTCCCAATATTTTAAGTTTACTACGCATAGCACTGATTCCTGTTTTAATCGGATGTTACTTCTTACCCAGTGAATATGCCTCTATATGGGCAACTATCGTATTTGCGATTGCATCATTAACGGATTGGTTAGATGGTTATTTAGCAAGAAAGTGGAATCAAACATCACCTTTCGGCGCTTTTATCGATCCCGTTGCTGATAAGCTCATTGTAGCTATAGCATTGGTCTTGGTCT